>NZ_VATL01000018.1:40319-40468 GCF_005781065.1 Escherichia sp. E1130 | reverse complement strand
TTTGAGGAATGGCAGTCACGCATCCAGTTAATAAAGCACTCGTGAAATTTTGCAGGACTGATACAGGATACAACTCTGGCAATGGTATCGTGAACAGGAATACCATTTTCAAAATCACCATATTGTTTTAAAAAATCGAGATGTGTTTC
>NZ_VATL01000018.1:0-40158 GCF_005781065.1 Escherichia sp. E1130 | reverse complement strand
TTGTCTGTAATCGGGAATAATAGAAATATGTTCCATCAATTTTTTAAGTTCCATTTTGTTCTCCTTAATTATGTAAGGAATATTTGATCATGTATAAGCAATAAAAAACAGTTTTAGGTAATAAGGAATATCTCAATTATTGAACATAAAATGCGAATTATTTAGTACAAAAAGTGTACTTCTGATGATCTTTCCCTGGGATGTTTAGTGTGCTGAACGAGAATTAAATAATAAAAGAGCCGGGAAGTTCAATCAGCTTCCCGGCTTTTATTTTAATATTTTTTATTAATTTCTTTTATCCATGCATTAAATTCTTTTACTAAATAAGGATCTTCATTCTCTGATAATATTTCTTGTAGATATCGACAAGTATCTTTACTCCCCATATCAATCACGTATAAAGCAATCGAGTCAACGATATCATTTTCAAAAGAATCAATAGCCACACAATATATGTTTATTAAATCTCTCAAACCATCATTAACATCAACTTCTAATTTATTTAAGGCTTCATTATATTGATTTCGGATATTCATAAAACCTCACATTAATTATATGGGGATCGTCCCGGAGACATTGGAATGTGAACATCAGCGTTATGATTCGGATTCGTTCCTCGGTCAGAAACTCCACCAGTGGCAGTATACCTGCCAGTCACGTCTCGCGGGCGATAATTCCCATTAGAAACACTGGATGTTGGAACTGTTTCAATATGAGCATGAGGTACAGCATCAGCATAATGTGAAGGTGAACGAGGATTTGCCGGGTCAATTCTTACTGCAACAGTATTTCCGTCAGGTAATGCTTTTGTCCAGACCTCTCCTCCACTATGAGCTTGTACCGACGAGTAACCTCGATTACGCAAAGTTTGTCGTATTTCTCCTGGAGTTTTTCCTGAAAAATTGGGTAGGCCGCCTATTTCTTCCTGAATATTCTGTGCACTTCTGAAGCGCCCATTACTTCCCCTTAATTTACAAAGACCAAGTGGATCAATATAAGTTAATGGATTAGGCGCATAAGCATAGAGGTTTATCCCCCCCGCCAGCCCTATCGGATCCTGGCTGATAAACCTCCCGCACTCCGGCGCATAATATCTGAACAGATTGTAATGCAGTCCTGTTTCTTCGTCAAAGTACTGCCCCGGCAGCCGCAGCGGCTGTTCAAAGTACGCCCCGCTGTTGCTGATGTCGCCCCGGTTTTCGCCAAATCCCGCCTGATAGCCCGCCCACACCAGCGTCCCGTCCGACGCGGTCACCTCCTGTACCGTGCCCGTCAGGTCCGTGTGGTAATACCAGATTTTCCGTCTTTCTCCGCGCCCCGTGATAGCCGCCACTGGCGTGTATGGCTGTTCCGCGTCGTACAGGTATGTCCGCTTTCCCTGCCACGTCGTTTCCTGCAACAACCGGAACCTTTCCCACACAAACGTCGTCCGGCTTCGTTCTCCCCGGTCGGCATGGAGATTGCTGGTCGCCTTGCTGATGCGCCTGCCCAGCGCATCGTACTGATACCACGTCTCGCTGTTGCTGCTGATGACTCGCGTTAACTGGCCCTGTGCGTTCCACTCCAGTTGCTGGTCCCTGCGTTCTGTCAGTTCGCCCCATTCGTTATAGCGGTAACGGTCACGCCCGTAGCCCGGCAGGCGGTTATCCGGCACCGCTCCCTGATACTCGTCCGTCAGCAGGTTGCCCGCTTTGTCGTAATAATAATGGTCATGGTCATACATCTGACCCGTGCGGCTGGTCAGCCAGCCGCTGCGGTCATAGCTGAACACCAGGCAACCGCGCAGTTTGTCATTGATGCCGCCAACTTCACCGTCCGCATTCCAGATATAATCCCGCGCCGTCACGCTGTCGTTCTGCGCCGGGGGGTTACCGGCCTGCTGCGGATTCTGGCTGCCGCCCGGCAGGCTGCGCTGCCAGCTTAACCGGTTGTCGGCGTTGTAGCCGCTGAACGTCGCCAGTTTCCCCTGCGTGCGCATCACCTGACGGTGCAGGCTGTCACGCTCATATTCACTGACCGTTATACCGTCCAGTGCCGTCTGGAGCAGGTGCCCGCTGCCGTAATAGAGATGGCTGAGATGCTGCCCGTCCGGCAGGGTAATGTCGGTGGGATTGCCCAGCGCGTCACGCCGGTACTTTATGCTGCCGTGCACGCTGTGCTCTGCCGTCAGCCACCCGCTGCGGTCATAATCAAAGCGCACCCTGTCCGCCTGCATGTGGTGCAGCCGTTCCCCTTCTTCCGTGGGGGTGAGCGTCACTTCCGTTATCTGGTCAAGACGGTTGTAGCTGAAGGTCCGTGTACTGTGCTGCGTGTCACTGCGCAACAGGCGGCCCAGCTCATCACGCTCCTGCCGCTCATTACGCATCCCGCCTTCTGTGCCCTGCGTCTGGATGATGACCGGAAATCCGCCCGCATTCAGCGCAAACATCCGTATCAGGCCGTCCGGGCGCTGTTCTCCCGTCAGCCGTCCGTCGCCGTCGTAGCTGAACCGGTAAAGCGCCCCGTTGCCGTTGCTCAGGCTGGCAATCCATCCCTCCGCGGTATAATGCCAGCGCGTCTCCCGTTTCTCTTCATCCGTATGGAGCGCCAGCAGCCCGCGCGGCGTATACTGCCAGGACTGTACGCTGCCCGTGATGCGACGGTGGCTGCTCAGTAACCCCAGCGCGTTCCAGGTGTAACGGTCCTGCTGTTTACCGGGGTGGCTGACCGTCTCCGGCAGCCCCAGACGGTTATAGCTGATGCGTACCGTTTTCCCTTCCGCGTCCGTCACCGCCGTCAGATTGCCGTCTTCATCGTATTCATAACCCGTGGCGCGCCCCGAACAGTCGGTGTAACGCGTCAGTTGACCGCGCGCATCGTGCGCCAGCGCAACCTCGCCGCCCCGCGCATCCGTGCGGCTGACCGCCAGCCCCTGTTCATCATACCCGTAGCGCGTGACGCGTCCTTCCGGGTCTGTCTCCCGTATCACCTGACCGTGTTCGTTGTAATCCGCCTTCCATACGTGGTCGTCATCCAGTGCCCGGCGCGTGATTTCAGCAAAACTGCCGTTCCACTGCGTCTGTGTCACCCGCCCTGCCGCGTCCGTCTCTTTCACCACCCGGCTCAGGGTATCGTATTCCAGCGTTACCCTGCGTTCGCCGGGGAGTTCCACCTCTACGGGAAAATGGTTTTCGTTGTACCTGAAGCGGTACATTCCGCCGCCCGGCGTCCGGTGAGCAGTCACATACGTATCTTCATCAAACCACCACTGCCACTTCTGCTCCGGCCTGCCAGTTACCACCGTCTGCCCACCAGCAAAATCATAGTGGAACCGGTAATCCTCACCGTCGCTGGTTGAGTGCTCCACCACCCTGGGCCCCCCCTCAATCTCTTCCCAGCGGTAGGTACAGGTAAAGCCCGTCGCGTTGCGGTGCTCTGTCATCAGGCCATTTTCATAGGCAAACTGGCGCACCGTCACACCAGCCCCGTTCACCACGCCAGTCAGTTGCCCGTTATCGTCGTAGCGATATTCCACCAGGCTACCGGGACGCCCGCCTTTCACCAGTTCAATATGCGAAAGTCTTTCCCCCGCCGGTGTCATTGTACGGTGCAGTAACAGATGGTGCCCGCTGCTGGAAGCCACCCGCACCAGCCTGCCGTTCTCACGCCCGAAAGCAATTCGCTGCCGGTATGGTGTTTCCATAAAAAGTAACGGCGCGACGCCATGGTCATCAAACTCATCAAACACGTAGTAGCTGCGATCGGTGTAATGCAGCACATAGCGTCCGTCATGCAGGCGGCTAAGGTAAAACTGCTCTTCGGGGTCAAATATCTGGTGACCCGGTGTCAGCATCGCTTTCGGATAACTTAACTCCCGACCTTGTCCGCCAATCAGAGTGATATGTTCCTCATCAGCTCGCAGGGTTATTTCCCAGTTCAGCCGCCATCCTCTGCCCAGCAATCCTTCAGTTTCCAGGTGGCTGGCATAAAAGCGCGAACAGGTAACAGGCAGACGACCCGGCAGGGTGAAATCCGTTTCCGGCAGCAGAATTTTTTGCCCTGTAGTGACATCCACCGGGTTACTGAACAACCCCATAGCGACCTCGGAAACGGCCATCCCGGTAATTTCGCCGCCAATAAATTTGGCCGCGCATTTTGTGCCAAATTTCGACCCCATCTTTGCCGCCTGGCGTGCGGCTCCGGCAAGTCCGCCAAGCATTCCGGCGACCACATACAGCACATCCACCACCTGACGCAGCCAGTCAGGGATTTCCGGGCTGATTTCCAGTACCGTTTGTGTACCACCGCCGAGAAAGACATTGGGGGAGCCGTCCTCAATCACTGCATCACACTCAGTGTGGTCATCCTTGCGGGCAGCTGGCTGGCTGTTGATGTAGATGTTGCCGGAACCCTGGGCAATGCGGATTTCCGGGGAATGGTCTTCGCATATCACCGTACTCAGTACGGCGCGGGCGGCCGGGCGACTGTTGGTGCTGACATTATCAGAACCGGTCAGAATTTTTCCCACTGTGGAATGTATCGAGCGCCCGATGGCTTCTCCCAGTTGCAGGACTCCGGAAGCTATCTGATCAGCCAGAAAACTCAAAATCAGCCCAGCCAAAAAGCCGCAGGTAACAAAAGCAAAGCTGGCGACGGCAATAATGGCGATACCTATGATGGCCCCTATCAAAAACCCGGCAAGGGCGCTGGTGTGGTAGATGGGATCATCCACCCGTGCGGCTTCATACATGACAAAACCTCCCTGTTTTTTTAGCTTTTAGCAGGCTGAAAACTGGTCAACCATGCCGTCCATAGCTGGTCGGTGTGCTCATCAAAAGGACGCTGACTGGTCAGCGTCAACACCAGTACCTTTGCTGGCCCGGTGATAAACCCGGCTTGACGCTGGTACACTTCTGTTTTTCCAGAACGATGAGTTGCGAGAATCTGTTCACCTGTCATGGCAGCTTCGCCAGTTCCCGCCAGTGCCGTTCCCCGCGAAAGTACCCGGTGCTGGCCCAGGTTTTTTTTCATCAAGGCTATCTGGCGGTCAATATAGGTGGTCAGGTTTTCATCGGACCTGAGCGTATCGCGGGAAATATTCAGACTGGGAGTTGCCCTCTCATTGCCCGACGGGACGAAGATATTGACGGTGCGATCAAGAAAAGTTTCAGGCAGGGCAAAGCTGCCCTCCTGAATACGGTAAAGGCTGGTCATAGATAAAATCCTTTTATTATTTTTTATTCAGAAGCATCCGGAGTGGATAACGGGGCAATATCATCCGCAGTCATGGCTGTGCCGCCATCCGGGTTCATATCAATGCCACTGCCAATGAGTTGCATAACATCGCTGGTGTGCAGTAAAAGTTGTTTTCCGCAAAACTCAATCGAGCCATCCTTGTGTAATACAAGCGCTGCATTGCCGCAACGAAGGGTAAATTGATCGCCAACATCCAGACGATATGTCGTTCCGACATTGATGGTTTGAGCCAGTTTGACGGAAAGACCATCATTTTTTGTGATGGTGGCATTACGGTCTTCTCCCACGCTGATGGTTTCATTTTTGACAATGGTTTTTGTGCGATCGACCATGATCGTGTGGGTTTCATTGTTTTTTACCGTAGTATTCAGGTCTTTTTCCGCGTGGAACTTCACTTCTTCCGCACCAGTTTTATCGTCAAAGCGCAGCATATTTCCGTTAGTCGGCCCTCCCTGCAATGAGTGGCTGAATATCCCACTCTGCGACGCCATGCCCGGCAGCCCCCACGGCGGCATGGTGTCCTGGTTATAGGTGCGCCCCACGATGATGGGCAAATCCGGATCGCCGTTTTTGAAATCCACCAGTACTTCCTGGCCAATACGCGGAATCTGGATCATGCCAAATCCTTTCCCTGCCCACGGATAGCTGACACGGACCCAGCAGGAGCTGTTTTCGTCATTGTTACCGTAACGATCCCAGCCAAACTGCAGCTTCACCCGGCCATATTTATCCGTCCAGATTTCCTGCCCCGCCGGGCCGGTGACAATGGCGCTCTGCGGGCCTTTGGTGTGGGGTTTGCTCAGGGTTCGTTGTGGGCGGTAAACTTCGCTGGTGGGGTGCAGTTCAAACGTGGTGACATAGGTAAAATGCTGATCCTGACCGCTGTGCTGCGCATTATCCCGTAAAAACAGCGTGGTCTGTACCAGCAGATATTCCTGATTAATTTCTGCCGTCGGGTGATTCATCAACGTAAAGGAGTACCCGGTCATGAGGGTACGGATATGACCGGCCCCATGTGCCCGGCTGCCTGGGCTGCGCTGCGCTTCCATACGAATGCGCGTCAGCATCTCGCCTTCGCCCGTAGTGAAGTAATCACCAGGCCATTCGTAATGCTCGTATTCAGCATGACCGGTATCACGCGGACTGGCCACGGTACTTTTAAGCAGCGAACGAGGCTTCATGAAATCAAAATCGTCCATCACCCACTTTCCAGTACGCAGCCTCTCACTGGCCGTAATGGTGTGGATAAATTCCTTATCCAGTTTCAGCCCTTCCTGGTGCCACTCCACCAGCGGCGAGTCAGGGCACGCTTTATGACCATTGATGGCATCCGCCAGCACCAGCGTGTGGCTGTTCTCGCTGTGCTCAAACCACCAGTAAATCCCCCATTCCTGCATCAGGCGCTGGATGAAATCGAAGTCGGTTTCACCATACTGCACCTGCCAGGCGCGGGGTGGATAATTTTCCACCAGCCGCTTTTCCACCGGAAAAGAATATTCATCCAGTACTTCATCGAGAATATCCACCACGGTTTTATTCTGGAACGCTTTGTAGTCGCTGGTGTGGGTCAGCAGCTTCAGCCACGGCTCAATGCGTAATTCATACGTTACCGAACGGCCCTCATGGCCGACCACCCTCGCCGCCGTCACCAGCCCGCTGATATACCGTTTTCCGCCACCGTCCAGTTCGATACTGATGCACAGGTCTTTGCCCACCATGGGCTGAAGCGGCAGGTTAGCAGCGGGGGAAACGTACCCCAGGTTCAGGGCGTCCGGCGTTTTAAGCTGTACTGTGTAGGAAAACAGATTCCCAAGCCCTTCCGAACCATTCATGCCTGCAAACAAAAGCATCTGCGGCGGCACCGCACTACCACTTACTGTGACGTTATGCGCGCCCGGACCACCGGCTGCAATCGACGCCGCCGCATCCTGAACTGCACCAACCATATCCGATATCCCTGCTGCTGCAGCGGCAGCCTGAGCAGCAGCTACTGCGGCTTTAACCAGACCTGACGGTTCCGGCAACGCACCAAACAGGTCCGCCGCGGCCTGTTCTGCCATCTGCTCGGCTGCATCAGCTACATCGGTTGCGGCTGAACCAGGGCTTATACCACCACTTTCTCTGGCTATAAGTGGCGTGGAGATAGCTGGCCCACCGTTACTGCCAGATTTATTACCCGTAGATACAAAACTCATGATATTTATTCCTTTAATATCGGATTAGAATTTAGCGCCCGGCTGCCAGAAAAAATAAGAAATAACCCGCCACTGTCCATCTTTATAATGAAAAAAACATGTCAGATTTAAATCCCCCCGCAAATGCCAAAACATTTCTTTGATGGGGATATTTCTGAATTCAGGATTTGTTGAGCGATAGGTACTTTCAATTTCTATATAATATTCGCCTACAAGTTTATAACGAGGCTTTATAAATTCATACGCTGGCTGACCATAGTTATTTAATAGAACATTCTCTTCAACTCTATTATACACACCACTCGCATTCAGATAAGCATGTACAGGAATATCAGGCATGCTATTTTTCGCCCCACCCACTATCAAAAAAATAATCACAGCGTATATTAGTTTCATTTTTTTACGCTTTTCACAAAAAAATTAGAACCCGGAACCATTCTATTTAACCGCTCAATGACATTTCCCATATAACGAGAGCGCAGTTCCATACCAATATTCATTAACGCACTGGCGTCCCCGGAGAATGGTGTAGTTGCTTTATCTGCATCATCACTATAGTATTCATCAGCAAGATATCCAATAATATGCCCAAGCTCGTGAGACAGCCCTATTTGCTCATGGCAAACTTTTGATGAACCAAGACATTTAGCTGCTGCAACTATATCTTTAGAGTCAAGTTCAACGTATCGACTATTCCAGACAATGGAACTCTGTCGAAAACTATTTGGATCATCATTATCAATTTTAAACACCACCACATCCCAATACCCATGACGATCAGTCTGAATTATTTCTATTGTGAAAGATAAATCCTTGCCATTAAACTTACTGACAAACTCAGACTTCCCAGAAACGGATAAAAAAATCTTATTATTCCATGTTTGATTAATGACAAAAATAACTTTCCCATGAAAGGCATTTTTCTCCATATCTGTCCAATCAGTTTTTGCATCCCATCTTTTTATCCAATTATATTTCCATCTGAGCAACAATGAGATTGCACCATTTTCACGGTCAATTTTTAAATCTCCCCAGGCATCATTGTCCCTGATATATCGTTTATCCAGCATTAAGTCGTCATAAGCATCGTATGCCTGCTGAATAGCCTCATCCTGAGAGTTACCCATGTTCACCTCCTTATATTGCTATATATCCAATAAACCTGAAGATGCTTGCTTACCCACCAACGCAGATGGGACCAAGAGTAGCCTGAAGTAAACAGATAGCAATCAACTTGAAGTTCATGGGTATATTTGTTTCCCCATCTGCACGTTTATCGTCATATTTTTGTATAGCTATTCTCAGCATTCGTGGGCACATTATTTTTTCTCCAGTCGCAAAGCATCCACATACCGCCCCTTGCTGTTCTGCTGCCAGAACCATCCATGCCCCTGCTGCGCCTGCGTTAACATTTTTGCTAGCCAGCACGGTCACGGCAGGCAATTCCATGACATGTACTACTCATCCGTACAACCCAGCCCCCGGCGCTGAACCACTTCACTGGCAAACGTTGCTCCGGTTTTTTTCATTATTCCTTTTTGTATTTTTTGCAGCGCGGGAAATGAGATTCTCCTGCATGAATACTCTTCCCATATATCACCAGTTACAGGGCTAACTGAAAATAGTCCCCACACATCTGTCGCACCGGCGGAAGGAGAATCATAACCTACCCCAAAACTAAAATACCCAGGATGAAACAGGTTACCTTTTTTATCTTTCAGAGAACCGTCAAGAAAAACCCCAGACAATTCCACATTATATTTTTCATTTTTTAGTGAAAAAACCAATAATGCCTGCGCCTGTGTTTCAGTAAGACCTGACTGGTTAACATTCGTTAGATCAAACCGCGGCACATTCCTGATAAGAATTTCAGCACAACAATTCACGGACACGACCATGAAAAGCAATACTGATATTAATTTACAGGACATGTTATTCTCCGCTTAACCATATTAATCACCCCCACTAACTCACTAGCATAACCGGTATGGCCGCCATTACTGTTTTTACCTGAATTAAAACCAGAATCAATCAATGCCTGCGCAAATTGCTCTGGGGATTTTTTATTTCTGACCGCATTACCAAATCTGATTGCAAAGGACTTTCCGCTAGTTGAAAAAGAGGTATAAGTGGTAACCCAAACCTTATTACTCCCCAGCGGGTGAACCTGCCCTGACTGTAAAGGTGCCGGACCATGCATGGAAAAATAGTTATTGTATTCTGTCGCGATTCGACCCTGCCCGTAAAAGGACTCCTTTGCGGCAAGCCCCAGGATATTTTCCACAGGCACATCAAGTTGCTTAGCGATTAATTCACATTCTTTCAGATATTGCTGTACAAACCTGACTGCACCAGTGTTATTACAGGCTTTATCATAAGACCCCATGATTCACTACTCCTTGTCTGATTATTTTTAATGCGGCCGGATATCCAGCCGAAGCGCATCCACATACCGCCCTTCACTGTTCTGCTGCCAGAACCAGCCTTGCCCTTGTTGTGCCTGCGTTAGTATTTTCTCTGGCCATCTCGGCCACGGCAGGTGGCGCACACCGGGCAGTTCCACTACTGGTGCGTCCGGCAAGCCGGTGAGTTCCCGGCTACGCTGCGGAACACGTCGTAAGCCGCGTAGCCACTGCGCCCAGCGCGGCCCCGGTCGCCATAGCGCCCACAACTGGTCGGTCTGCTCCACCAGTCGTCCGCAGCGTTCTGTCTGTGGTGAGACATGAGCTGCCGTCAACTGCGCCAGCCAGTACAGCCAGCCCTGTGTGTCATCCAGGCTCTCTTCCAGCCATTCCCGCCCGGCACGCTGGTAAATCACCAGCGGCCACGGTCTGCCCGTGCTGTCTCGCGATGCGGTCAATACTCCGGTCAGCCACTCATCACGCCCGCCAATGGATAAAAATCCCGGCGACAGAACAAAACTCCACGGCAATGGGTGGTGTTCCGGCAGCGCCGTTTTCTCACGCGGTGACAGGTGCATCCAACCGTCATTTATTCCGGCCTTCGCAGCATCCGTTCCTTCCGGCAGAACAATATGCCGCCCCTGCCCCAGCCACGTCTGCTGGTTCAGCCACGCCTGCCACACCTGCCCTTCGTTCGCACTCACCCGCCAGCGTACATAGTCCCGCTGATCCGGTAGTCTGCCAAACATCGCCGGAGCCGATACTGCCGTAGCACGGCACATCAGAGAATCCTCGTAGGGCAACTGAAGTTTTGCAGCAGCTCGCGATCCACCGGGTCAAAATCCCGTCCGGCGGTGATTTCCAGCACCACCCGCCGCCCGTCGAAGTTATACTCCACCTGCTGTGTTCCCCGTACCGCCGTCTCCTGCGACTTACCCGCATCCAGCAGGTGAAACAGCGCCCACGGTCCATTAGTCAGTAGCGTTGAGGTGTCCTGGCGAATGCGCGGGCTGGCGGTGATTTCTGCCATTGAGCCGTTGCGCGGCCCCGGCCAGTTCACTTTTAGCGGCCTGACCGGGCCATGAGCGTAACGCAGCACCTGGCCGTCGATATCAATCACCAGTTCAGTGATTGCAGGGTCCATATCCACGACGCGGACCTGCATCGCCCAGGAAAACTTTTTCCCGCCTTCCCCATTAAAAAAAACGCTGCGGATCTGTTTCGCCTCCTGAAATGGCATCAGGTCCGGTCCCTGTAAGGTCATATTGCCTTCGGTCGGTTTGTAGCGCCACGGGTTGCTGGCGGTATCCGCCAGCGGGGCCAGTTGCTTCGTCCAGAAGGCATCCAGCACACCGCCGCTAGCAAAGATACGGTTAAAATCGTCCGCGCTGACTTCCTGCGGGCTATCGGTGAAGGGGTAGCGCCCGTCAATGGCATCACGGCACTCATCGCCGATCACCGCTTCCATCTGCGCGTTCAGCACTTCACCGGTGCCGGCGTTGATCTTTCGCGTTCCCTGCTGCGTGAGATCCAGCAGAATATTTTTCAGCGGTGCGGGCAGTTTTGCCGCTTCCAGTTGTAGTTTATCCGCCGCCGAAATGCGCCCCGGTAATGTGCTCGCTGCCAATGCACTGTCGGCGATGGTGAGCTGGGTGTAATACTCATTGAGCATTGTCAGCAGCGAATTTAACTGCGGCGCCCCGCCCCCCTGTCCACTGTCCGTCCGCCCGGAAACCACTTCCCGCAGGGCGGCGAAACGGTCATCCACCAGCGATTTTTCCAGCCGCTCTTCCGGGTGGATATCCTGCAACAGCTTTGCCGTCTGCACTGCTTTACCCGCATTACCGGAGAGCCGGTCCTGCGCGCGCTGGGCCATCTGTTTTTGTCTGGCCTGCGCATCCAGCGGCGGTACCAGCGTGGTCTGCTCCACCACCGCTTTACTCAGGCGCATCAGAGGTGAGTCAGGCGAGGCCAGTGTGCGAAGCACCTGAAGGTCATACGCCAGTCCGGGACTACTGTCTTCGCCGGCACTGTTGATGCTGTGAATACTAGCCAGAAAATCCTGCCAGCGGCGGGCATATTCAGCCAGGTACAGGCGACGTACCTCACGGGTAACCGGGAGTTCCTGCCCCGGCAACTGGCTCATCACAATATCAGTCGTTTTTTTTTGCGCGTTTTCCCGGCCCATTACCCAAGCGTCGTCCGCTGATGCGGAGGCGACAAACTCCGACAGCCGTTTGTCGAACAGTTCCCGGTAGCCTTCGCGAGTAAAGATGCCGGGCACGCCCCTATCCAGCGGCGCGCCATCCGTGCGGACAAAAACCGTCCCCGCATCCGCGCCCACCGCGCGAACCAGCGAAAACTCCTGCGGTGCTTCGCTCTCCATGGAAGCCAGGGCTCGAGTATAGATACGCTCGGTGCTGGTATGACCGTCAAGGAAAGCCCGCGCCATGCGGATCAGTCCCTCATCTTTGTCATAAGGCGAATGCACCACGCGGCTGCCGTCAAACAGGGCGTCGATATGTTCCAGCACTGCTGCACGGCCGCCGAACTCCGCCACGCTATCGCGGTTTTCCAGATCGTTCAGTACCCAGGAGTGGATCTCCGCTGCGTTGTATTTGTCCTCGTGGTCTTTATCAAGATTCAGCAGCAGATAAACATGCAGAGCGTCATACGCGGCTTTGCTGTCCTGACGAGCAATGGCATCTGAAAGCACATATTCCATGCGCTTCACCAGTGGCGGCAACAGGAGTTGGTCCAGCAGGCGGTCATACAAGGATGCCACGCTCTCCATCACTGGCGGAACGCTGTAAAGACCATAACGCCAGGCCAACGGCGGTGAGTCCGGGTCCAGCCCCGGCCAGGCAGAGAGCGCCCGCGCCTGGTTCAACAGGACTGGGACAGGCTGCATAGCAGGTTTTCCGGTATAGGCTTTGACGTCACCATCCAGTTGGACCGTCCTGCTGGCGATTTCATTCAGATAGCCGCTGTTACCCTGCTGGCTGCCCTGCATTCCCTGCCACAACCAGAAAGCCAACGCTAGTACCAGCAGATGCCCGCCAGTACGCAGCAGGCGATAACGCCAGGCCCATTGAAGATTCGGCTCCACCAGGTGTGCTTCACGGAAGATAAACTGGGTCAGTAGATCATGCAAAAAATAGCTGCGGTTGCCGTCCGGTAAGGTATGAGAAGGTGACTCCACTTTCCCTTTGATCGCCCGGACAAAGCGCTGCCAGATGCCCGTCTGATCGGCCACCGCGTCTGCCTGCGCCTGTGCGGCGCTGGTAAAAAATACGCCGCGTAGGGTGTTGTTAAGCTGGGTGGCGTCAAATTTTGAATCGAGAAAAATTTGTTCAATGGCTTCCAGCAGCGGCGCGCCCAGCGCGGAAAATTCGCGCGGAAAGCGGTAGAGCCGTTGACGGCTTTTAAGGTCGTACTCTTCCTGCAACCGGGTATCCAGCCCCTGATCCAGCCGCAGCGTCAGATTTGCCAGTTCCTGGCCACAGAGCGCATGCAACGACTGCGGATCGCTGGCGTGACGCCTGCGGCTGTATGGCAGGGTGAAGCCCCAAACCTGGGCGCGCAGGTGACTGGTCAGCCCACGGAAATACTCCGTAAAGCCCGGCAGCAGATCCATCTTAGTGACAACCAGATAAACCGGGAAACGAATACCCAGCGTCTCACGCAGTTCAGCCAGCCGCGCACGCAGAGCCGCACAGGCAGCCAGTCGTTCCGCCGGGGACTGCGCGGTCAGATCCGCCACGTTTAGCGTCAGGATAACGCCGTTCAGCGGCGCTCCAGGACGGTGTTTGCGCAGCAGCCCCAGAAAGCCCTGCCATTCCCCTGCGTTGCGCTGGGTTGCACTGATTTCACCGCCATCATCGTGGCGGGCATAGCGCCCGGCGGTGTCGATAAGCACCGCCTCGTTGGTAAACCACCAGTCGCAGTGCAGCGTGCCGCCGCCCGGCACGGTGAGGATATGCGCGGTCTGCTCCATCTGCTCCGCCAGCGGAAACTGTAGCCCGGTGTTAAGCAGCGCGGTGGTTTTACCATCGCCGGGGCTGCCGATAACCATAAACCACGGCAGCTCGTACAGAAAACGCTTTCCTTCCAGGACTTTACGCCAGCCGGGCAGGTCTACGCGCAGTTGTTTCAGTTGCCGGATGGCGCGAGTGACAATATGGCTGACGGTACGCAGGTCGGCTTTAATTTCCCCTGCCACAGGTACGTCTTCCCCACGCGGATGCAGGAAACGGCGTAGCAGTTGTTCATCCAGACGCAGCGCTCGCCACAGCCGGTACAGGCCATACAGCGCATAAGACAGCAGGATCAGGCCGATAAGCGACAGACGCAGCCACAGCGGCGCAAATGGATGAACATTACCGAAGGCCAGCAGGGGTGAAACAAAACCGATGACAAGGCACAGAACCGTCACGCCAATGATGCTCATCGACCAGTTAACCAGCCACAGTGCGAGGAACATCAGTAACAGAACGATGGTGACTACCCGACTTCCCACGGACGCGAGCGGATGCAGGGTGTCAAACGCCACCAGCGGCCCAATAAACCAGATCAGCAACGCCAGCATCACCACGCCAACAATGGCCAGCGCGCGGCGGGAAAACAGCATACTGAGAAATTTTTGCATTATTGTTCAGAACTCCATGCGATAATCAGTAATAGCAAAATGCCGCAAGCTGAAAAAATCCTTCCAGTACGGGCTACTGAAAGAAAATAAAGAGCAATCTGAACAATTATCAAAATAAAATAAATCAACATTTTGATTATTTCTCTGTTCCCATTTCCCTGAGGCAACGCTGTCATTGAAGGATCCATATCCTGCATCCATTGATACTCATTCCCGGAAAAAAGCATGATGATGATCAGACCCATAATGAATAACAACCATCCTGATATCTGAATTATTCTTCTCACGAAGACTCCTAATGGGCGATGAGTAAATTAGAGAAATGCAACCAGTTGTTGACAATAAAATTTCCATAACTGGTATCTTCCTTTATTTTCTCCATGGTAAGCGACATACCCCGGTTATAACGGGCACCAATAATTCTTATCTGCTCTTCCGTCAGGTGTGGTAAGGAGGACTGAAATCCATCTCTTTCAGCTAATTGATAAAGATGTCTGGCCACAAGCTGAATATTAAAAATATCATGCTGGAGGCAATTTGCCAGTTCACGCAATTGAGAGGTATCCATTTTTGACTCATCAAGCCCAAGCGTTCTGGCTGCGGTTCGCAATTGCATACTCACTGCACCAAAAGATGTTTTTTCTGGTCTCGAAGTTATTGTGATATGTTCATCAATCCACTCAGGCCCACTCCAACTCATAGCACGAAATTCAAATGCCAGCGTGTCTATAATCTGAGGATCTCCCCCTACTTCAATCCAACAAACTTCAGCAAGTAAGGGGGCAGGTAAATGCCAGGCATTTGCAGCTGCATTGATCAAAAGACAGTTATGCTTCACCCAACCATCTTTAAAATAACGCCCAAATGCTACGCCTCCCCCCCATTTTTTAGGCGCCAGTTTCCAGAATATAAATTCTGTTACTCCCCACACTGGCGAATGGTTAGACGCATTACACTCTAGCTTTTCCATTATTAATTCACTCCACCACCAGAATTTCCACCCGGCGATTCTGCGCTCGTCCAGTTTTAGTACTATTATCAGCCACCGGCATAGTATCCCCTTTACCGACACCCCGAATTCGGCTAGCCGGAACGCCACCAGATGTCAGCAGCGAAGCTACTTCTGCCGCACGTTTTTCCGACAACACCTGGTTGGACGGGAAATCAGCGGAGTGGATCGGTTGGCTGTCGGTATGGCCGGTCACCGTCACGGCACCGCCCACTCGCGCAATCTCCCGCGCGGCCTTATCAATCACCGGGCGCAACGTGTCATTCACGGTTTTCTGCCCCGGTACAAACATGGTGTCGCCACGGAATACAACCCGACTGTGGTGCTCATCTTCCTCAACCGTTAGCAGGCCACGCGCGATTTCGTTCGCCAGCAGGATTTTCAGCCGCAGTTTGTGCACCGGAACGGGCGGTGGCGGCAGGTGTTTACCGATGGCGTCGATACGTTGCTGTACGGTTTCTGTGGCGAGATCCATCCGGTGGCTATAAAGGCCAAATACCGTCAGCATCACCAACAGAGCTATTCCTGCACTCAGCCAGACCGGCATCCGGCGCATCCGCCGCATCCGTCCGCTGACGGCACCGGTAAACCCCGGTGAGAGCGTCGGCGTTATCGGATCGCGGCGCTGGACCAATTGGGTCAACAATTGCTGACGGATATCGTCCAGTTGCTTACGCCCGTCGGGCCGAACGCTGTAGCGGCCTTCAAAACCCAGCCCCAGAATGTGGTATATGATTTCCAGCACATCGCTGTGCTCCTGGAAACTTGCGGCCAGACGCCCAATTATCTGAAATAGCTTGATGCCGCCTTCACTTTCGCCATGAAAAGTAACCAGCAGGCTTTTTCCAGCCCAAACACCACGACGCCCCCAGGTGGTGTTGTTGGCAGCTTCGTCAAGCGACGTACACAGGCAATAGCGCACCGCCAGCACATGTTCGCGCCGCAGGTTTGCCTGATCACACAGCGTCTGGTATCTACGAACTTCACGCTCCAGTAGGACACGGTAATGTTCGACAAAACCAGGGGAAAGTTCGCGGGGCATTTGCGCCAGTGCGCATAGCAACGGGCTGGCCGCTGCCAGTAGAGGATTCACGGCAGCAGTAATTTCGGCCAGACGAAGCTTCATATCCGGGCCATCTTCAACCACCACCTTTATATCTTCCCCACGAAGGCTGTCCTGGATGTCATTATCAGGCGACTTTGTGCCACCCACTGATGGCTGGAATGACTGGGTATTCACCGCAGGTGGCGTCAGAATCTCGTCGGTCATTTATCGCGAACTCCCCACAACTCCAACTCCAGCCCCGGAAATTCTCCGGCGGTGTGCATCGCCATACCGCCATAGCGGGCGATATGTTCCCACAGCACACCGTCGCGGCGGATGTCGTAATAGATGTAGCCAGCCTGGAACGGGATCTGACGCGGCGGCACCGGCAATACCTGTAAAGCAAGACCCGGCAGGTGCGAGCGAATCAATTCCGGCAGGCGTTCGGACGGCCCTATTTTGGTCTGGGCCGAAAAATGTTGCAGTAAGGTGTCTGCGGACATATGCGCCTTCACCGCCAACACTAATGAGCTGAAATCTGACAGTTCGGAAGGCTCAACCACCGCATTGAGAATACCGTAAGTTCCCTCCTCCAGAGTGATTCGCTGCGCTCCGCGGATCAGCACAGCATTCAGCAGGTACTGCACCTCATCCACTACCGATTTCAGCCCGGCATAGGGCGTCAGGTGCTTATATTCTTTATATTCTTCCGGACGGCGCGTCTGTGGCCGTACGTAGGTAGAGAGTTCCCCAGCCAGTTCACACAGGTTCCGATAGAGCACTTCCGGCGACAGCGGCGTTTTCGCCATATGAATCAGTAAGGGGCCGAAACGATTGAGAATTTGCAGAAGCAGGTAATCCGATACCTCTGCCGCCTCATGGCCGTGTTTATCGCTGCCCGTCAACCGTTGCGCCAGTGAATCTGCGCGCATTTTTATCAAATCGTTGATCCACGACAGCCACGTGCATATCAGTGCGCTTGCCTGGTAATTTGCCACCGGCGGGATCAGATCGTTGTCAAGCTCGATGCGTCCATCAGGATGTATCGTCGTAATGCGCGTCAGGGGCAAACCGATCCACGCATCTGTCACCGCCTTTTCCGGCAACAGTCGCAGGCGCAGGTGGCTAAGTTGCAACAGTTGTGCGCCGCGCCCCAGAGAGTTGGCATCGCGGATTTCATTTTCATGCACCGAAAAGCGTGCCAGTGATTCCGGGTTATTGCCGAAGCTGGTTTCTTCACCGTTCGGCGTACGTATTGGCACTGCCAGATAAATCAACTGGTTAAGGTGCTCTGGTAGGATGGTCAGAGGCGGCGGTAGTGGTGTGTGACCCGGCGCATTAAACGGCGTACCGTCGGCAAACACTCCGGAAGCCTTCGTGAGTACCAGTTTTCCGATGTTCAGCGCCTCACTATCAATGCCGTATTCACTGAAGCCCCAGAAAAAAGGCGAAAGCGGCAAACTGCGGTAATGAATGATATGTTCCAGATAGCGTTCCTGCTGCTGAAACATCTGTGGCAGCAAAAATTGTCCTTCACTCCAGACCACACGGTTATTCCAACTCATAATTTACTCATCCCGTTCTTTAATCACTATAGCGCTTTGCTGTATACCGGCATCCAGTTCGACTTTTTTCTTCGGCATAAAGCGGCTGTACCAGCTTTTTTCCGGGGGATCAGGAATTTTATACGTGGCCCGCCAGACTGATTTTCCCAGATTGCGATAGCCGGCGAGGATCCCCAGTGCCATGGTTTCTTTATTGAGAGCACGACGCAGCTTTTTCTCCTCGCCCGGGCGCAAGATAAAGCTGTCGCGGTGGAGTAAATCATCGGCAAGAACAGCTTTGTCATTGTCCTGAAGGGACCACCAGTCCGCCGCTATGAAAGCTGCATCATT
The DNA here is from genome assembly GCF_005781065.1 of Escherichia sp. E1130. Classification (NCBI taxonomy): domain Bacteria; kingdom Pseudomonadati; phylum Pseudomonadota; class Gammaproteobacteria; order Enterobacterales; family Enterobacteriaceae; genus Escherichia; species Escherichia sp. E1130. The sequence goes on along the minus strand of NZ_VATL01000018.1, from coordinate 21,729 downwards.
TTTCAGTTCATAAACGCGTATCTCTATGGGCGCGGCTTTTTTCTGATTGTCAGGATTCACCTTATCGGAAGCCTTAACCACCAGATCGAGTCTTTGTGACATCAGCTCCGGCACATCGTCGCTGTCAATGCTGCACCCGGAAAGCAGGCAGACAAAAGACAAAGCTACCGCACATAACCACCCACCGGGGTTACGCCATTTATTCACTGTAATTTCCTTTAAAATCAAATAATAAAAACCGGCCAGGCTATATACCTGGCCGGGAAAATATTGCTTAAATTTCTTTGTTAGCTTTGAAATCGTAACCTGCCGTGATAGTGCCGCCACTGCCACCCTGCTGGTTCTGCACCACGTATTCCTGCTTCACGGTGCTGAAAGAGAGTTCGACTCTCTCGCGGGAGGCGATCTCACCCTCCTTACTACCACTGGGGGAAACAACAGCCACAATCAGGTCAGTGAAGGTATATTTGAGGTATTCCAGCGGATTGCCGCCTGCTTTGCGCATGACAAGGATGGACTTCGGAATATGCTTACCAGAGGCGCAGTATTTGAACAGGTTCGGGCTAGCGCGATCGATGTAATGTTCAAACTCCAGGTTAGTCACGGAGACTTTGCCGGATCCCAGACCGCTACCTGCGTGCATGGTGGACTCCTGGTGGATATTCCAGCGCCAGCTCAGCACCTCAATTTCATTTTTATGTTTGTCATCCATTGACTCGCCGTCAATGCCGTCAATTTTCAGAAAAATATCATAAGCCATTTTCATTTCCTTATTAAGAATTACTTAAAATAATCCCTGGTTTATCTTCGCATATGAATTCAGGTAAACCATGGCCGTACAGAACCCCCTCTCCTTAATTTCAGAAGAATAGAAGGCTATATAATTTCCGGTAATGAGATACCGGCACGTCATTAATTCACAAAATGAATGTATTACTTCTATTTACATGTCACAGATATCGATGACTCTCCTGGTACCCGCTGCCCCGGCAAAGAAGATGCCTGGCACTGTGTCGCCAATGCAGGGACCGGTTGTGATAACCAAACCTGTCCATGGTTATAAATACAGGAAACCCAGTAACGTTCACTATTCTGATTACTGGCCATTGTGGTATCCCATATTTGCCTGGTTTCACCCTTTATTGTCTCTGTCTCTGGTTTTAGATCCACCCGATTTTCAGGTTTTCCCTGCGACATCCCTACCCCGTCCAACCACAGACGGGGTTCATAGCGGGAAGATCTCTGCCACGATGCAGATATATCTGGCTCCAGTACTGTTGTTGAGGATTTTATATTGATAAACACGGGGCAACTGACTTCCCACGCAGTAACAAATTGTGAATAAAACAACATAAAACCCAACAACAGAGAAAAAATAAAACGTGTCCCCATTGAATCTATCCTCTACTCAATAATATAAAAAGCTTCCGCATTATTACTGGCATCAGGATATGTTCCATCGCTGCGCATTCCACCTTTTCGGGAAATAGGGCGTGCAGAGACTTTCGTGGTTTTACCTGTCCACTGGTCCATAACATAAATATACTGACTATCCTGTTCCAGATAGAAAGCGGCATGCTTATGCTCATTCTGCCTCGAGGGATACTTTCCGTTAACAAAAGTGGCAATTGCGGTTCCTCTGGGGATCGATTTATCCCCAAAAACCTTTCGCCCCTGCTTCCAGGCTCCAGTATTCCCCACATGTGCATATACCTGAACTAAGAACACACATTCCTTTCTGTCTCCTGCCCCCGCCATTCCCACCATGTCAGTGCCCTGCAATGAATCTACCAGTCCATAAACATATGCCATATATCCCCCAGAGTATTACCCGGCATCATTCATTAAAATATTCATAAAAATCAGGCATTACCCTGTTTTACTGACGGCAGTTTTGTCACCAGACGCAGTGATCCTGTTAACCCTTCAAGCTGAAAATGCGGGCGCAGGAAGAATTTGGCGTCGTAATAGCCCGGATTCCCCTCCACCTCTTCCACCACCACTTCGGCAGCTGCCAGCGGGCGGCGAGCTTTGGTTTCCTGCGAGGAGTTCACCGGATCGGCATCAACGTAGTTCATGATCCATTCATTGAGCCAGCGCTGCATATCTTCACGCTCTTTGAACGAGCCGATCTTGTCGCGCACGATACATTTGAGGAAGTGCGCAAACCGTGAACAGGCGAACAGATATGGCAAACGAGCTGAGAGATTGGCATTGGCCGTTGCGTCCGGATCGTAATACTCTTGCGGTTTTTGCAGAGACTGCGCGCCAATAAAGGCGGCGTAATCAGAGTTTTTACGGTGGATAAGTGGGATAAAACCATTTTTCGCCAGTTCAGCTTCACGACGGTCAGAGATGGCAATTTCTGTCGGGCATTTCATATCCACGCCGCCGTCATCGGTCGGGAAGGTATGACAGGGCAGATTTTCCACCGCTCCACCAGATTCCACACCACGGATCAACGTACACCAACCGTAATGTTTGAAAGAACGGTTGATATTTACACCCATTGCATAGGCGGCATTGCTCCAGACATATTTGCTGTGGTCTGCGCCATCTGCATCTTCTTCAAAATCAAACTCATCGACAGGGTTTGTTTTCGCGCCATAAGGCAAACGGGAGAGAAAACGTGGCATCGTCAGGCCAATGTAGCGAGAATCCTCACTTTTTCGCAGCGAGTTCCACGGTGCGTATTCGAGGTTTTGGGTCACAATTTTGGTCAGATCACGCGGATTAGCCAGTTCCTGCCAGGAGTCCATCTGTAACACTGACGGAGAGGCCCCGGCAATAAACGGCGCATGGGCTGAGGCTGCCACTTTGGCAATGGAGCCGAGCAGATCCACATCCGGTGGTGTGTGATCAAAATAATAATCCGCAATAATACAACCGTAAGGTTCTCCGCCTAACTGCCCATATTCGGCCTCATACAACTTTTTGAACATGGGGCTTTGATCCCACGCGATCCCTTTGTAACGCTTCATATTTTTCCGCAATTCATCCTTCGAAAGGTTCATAAAGCGGATTTTTAATTTTTCATCGGTTTCGGTGTTGTAAACCAAATGTTCCATCCCACGCCAGGAGGACTCCAGTTTCTGAAATTCCGGATGACTCAGGATTAGTTTGATCTGCTCAGTTAATTTGAAATCGATCTGCTCAATAATTGCAGCAATACTTTTATAAGCATCATCACTAACAGTGACCGTATTTGTCAGAGCCTGTTGGGCCAGCGTCTGAACTGCCGCCTCAACTGCCTTTGCAGCCTGAGGAGTCTTGGGACGGAAGGCTTTATCCAGCAGCGAATCAAATTCCGTTTCCTGATAGGCAGTGGTTTGCGCAGCAGAGAGGTCGCCAGTCGCCAGAAGAGTATCGTTTACCATGAAAGTTCCTTAATAAAATCGCAGTTAGTCTGCTGTTCCCGTTTCACCTGATAAGACACTTTCCTGTTGAACGACAGGTTTTGGCGCGCTGGCCAGAGCTTTCAGTAACGTCGGGTCTTGTAATAGTTTGTTGATCAGATTTTCTGCTCCCGCTTTACCATCCATGTAGGTTTGCAGGTTGGCAAGCTGAGTACGTGCTTCCAGCAGCTGGTTCAGGGCATCCACCTTACGGGCAATCTGCGCAGGCGAGAAATCGTCCATATTCTCCAGCGTGATATCGACCATTAACTGCCCTTCGCCCGTCAGCGTATTGGGGACAGCAAACGCCACGCGCGGCGCGATGGCTTTCATACGTTCATTAAAGTTATCGATATCAATATCAAGGAATTTACGGTCGGTGACCGATGGCAGCTCTTCACGTGGTTTACCGGCCAGATCGGCCAGCACTGCCATGACAAACGGCAGCTCGATTTTTTTCTCGGAGCCGTAAATCTCAACGTCATACTCAATCTGCACTCGGGGCGCTCGGTTGCGGGCAATAAACTTCTGCGCGCTATTGTTGATAGCCATAATCCTTCATTTCCTTATCAGTCAGCCGACGACCACCCGGGGTGTGATTCGACGGTACAGTTTAAAAATCATACGCAGAGAGTATTTTTATAATCTCTTTGTTTTCTTTGTACTTTTCCCGCAGTACAGGGAGTGATTTCTTCGCCGGAGGACACCAGGTATCAACCCCCTTTTCGATGTCTCTTTTATCCTTCTCTGGTAAAGAACTGTCCCATTCACCAGTAAGATGCTGGCACATTTCCGCATTACTCAGAAAATGTTGCACATCCTGTGGTAAAGGCGGTTCCCCCTGAACACAGAAAGCGAACATCATTAACAGAAATGTCCACAACGCCGAATAACGAAAAGTCATATTTAATGTCCATCAATTGACCAGTGCATGAGATATGCTCTAGCAGGAGGACGATATGTTGCAGAAATACGGCCCCTCGAATGCGCATTACCAGACGCGCGCAAAAAATTATCTACCGATGCACGAAAAGTCCCCTGCAAATCATTAGTGGAAGAACTTCCAGGAAAGCGACTGACCCACAGTGCGCCACTTAATTCTTTTGCCATAAGGATGCTCCATTAATCCGTTTCAAAAATAACCTGTTCATCGCCATCAACACGAATGCGGATTTGCGTGATGGCCTTTTTCTCTGTCATCGCCTGCAACCAGTAACGGGACAGTTGTGGGAGGATATGTTGTTCGATATAGCCGATGAGCAAACGAGCGCCGGTTTCGTGCATCGGGCAGCGCGACACAATATGCGTAATCAGTTCATCGCCATACACCAGTGAAACACCATGCTGCTCCACCATTCGATCTTTCAGCCTATCGAGATGCAGACGGGCAATAACGCCACGCGCCGTCTCATCCAGCGGTAAATAAGGAATAACCGTCACACGCCCCAAGAAAGCCGCCGGGAAGTGTTTGCGTAGCTCTGGCATTAACGCCTCTTTTAACCCTGCCGAATCGGGCATCAGCGCCGGATCCTCACAGAGTTGGCTGATAAGTTCTGCCCCAGCATTAGTAGTCAACAATAACGTGGTATTTTTGAAATCGATGTGAACACCTTCGCCGTCCTCCATCGCTCCTTTATCGAATACCTGGTAGAACAACTCGTGGACGTCGTGATGGGCTTTTTCAATTTCATCCAGCAGCACCACACTCCAGGGGTGACGGCGTACGGCTTCCGTCAGCACGCCACCTTCGCCATAGCCCACGTAGCCGGGCGGAGCCCCCTTCAGCGTGGAGACGGTATGCGACTCCTGAAACTCGCTCATATTGATGGTGATCAGGTTCTGCTCACCACCGTAGATAGATTCCGCCAGCGCCAGCGCGGTTTCGTCATGCTCGTCAGGTTCTGCTGAACGTTGTTTTTGTAAGGTATGAACCAACTCCAGTTCCTGCTGCCAGCGCTCTTCGGTGTCAGAAAGGTCTGTATTCAATGATGCGATCCGTGTCGCCAGTGTGTCGCCCCGCTCTGCGCGGATACCCATTTTTTCCTGCTTTAATAACAACTCCCGCTCCAGTTCGGCAGCGTTGAGCTGCTGACGCAAATACTGGACTTTCGCAGGCGGGGTATGGAGCGACAACGCCACACGGGCCGCCGCCGTATCCAGCAGACTAATGGCCTTATCCGGTAGCTGCCGGGCCGGAATGTAACGGTGAGAAAGCTGTACAGCGGCGCGCACGGCCTCATCAAGGATCAGGACGTCATGGTGTTTTTCCAGCGTGTTGACTAACCCGCGGACCATCTCAACAGCAGCAACCTCTTCCGGCTCTGCGATCTGTAACACCTGAAAACGCCGGGTCAATGCTGGATCTTTCTCAATATGCCGTTTGTACTCACTCCAGGTGGTTGCGCCGATGGTGCGCAGGCTGCCGCGCGCCAGCGCCGGTTTCAGCAGGTTGGCGGCGTCACCTGTACCGGATGAACCACCAGCGCCCACCAGGGTGTGAACTTCATCGACAAACAAAATCACCGGCTGCGGTGAGCGCGCAGCTTCTGCCAGCAGCGCCTTCAGACGGGATTCAAATTCGCCCTTCATGGACGCCCCGGCTAGCAACGCCCCGACATCCAGCGACAGCAGCCGTACATTACGCAATGAAGGCGGCACTTCACTCTTAACAATCGCCAGCGCGAATCCCTCCACCACTGCCGTTTTCCCAACGCCGGCCTCACCGGTTAGCAGGGGATTATTCTGGCGACGACGCAGTAGAATATCCGTCATGGTACGGATCTCGTGCCCGCGACCGGTGACCGGATCGATACCACCTTCACGCGCCAGTGCTGTCATGTCCTGGCAGTATTTCGCCAATGCGGATTTGCTCCCGGCTGATTCGCTCGGAAATACCTGACTTGCTTCCCCCGGAACAGCAGAATTCAAATCCGAACCGTCATATGGCATTTCTGCTATTTCAGGAGATGATGTGATTAAAGATGGAAGAGTATCTAACAATTCATCTACCGGCAGCGCAGCTAGTGGCGCACAGATCTTTTTTAACACTCGATATAATTCTGGTGTGGTTAACCAGGCAAGTAGTAACCAACCACTACGAATTTTTTGATCACCAAAGCGGATACTTGCCAACATCCAGGCTTTCTCAACAGAAAGATCGATGTGGTGGGAAAAATCGCTAATTACACTCGCGCCGGAAGGTAATATATTCAATTGCTGAATTAACGCCGTCTCAACATCAGAAGATGTTATTTGGTAATGTCGAAGTACATTGTGAATATCATTCTCTGGTTGTTGTATTAGCTGATGCAACCAATGTATCAGTTCGACATAAGGGTTAGCGCGCAATTTACAGAACGTTGTCGCAGATTCTAAAGACCGAAATAAAGGTCTTGTTAGCTTTCCATATAGCGCACTGCGTGAAACAGGAGTGTCCATCTGTTACACCTAATGATGTAAAAACATATAAATGATACATAAATATAAATGTACCGATTAAGATTTCTAATTAATAGAATTATCAAAATCTCAGATTGAAACAATGATGCATATCACAGAATGCAATGTAATATAACGGTTAGTATCTTTTTCATGATGATTTTCAATACAAAAAGTTAATTGAATTCATATCATGAATATATATCAGCAATAATCACCATTATATATTTACGAGAAAATTAATATTGATAAAGCAAATTAATCAGCGTTACTTATCTAAAAAATATAAATAATTACTCTATTAAAAAAAACACTCTATACAGTGATACGTAATGAAACAAAATATTACCTGGGGACTGCAAAAAATACAGGGGCACGGAGTTACCGATGGCACCATTTACGCCACTGCAGGAACACAGATTATCTTCACAGTCAAAGCGCCATGGAGCCCTGTTTTTGATGTGGAGGAGGATACAAAGATTGCTCTCAGCCTGACTCGCCACGAAGAGGCATGGTGGATAATCAATCTGTCCGATGAATATTGTTGCACGGTAAATGACCTGATTGTGGAGCCACATCACCGTATGCGCCTGAATGAAGGGGACCTGATTGAATGGGGGTTATCTTCTTGGTGTCTTGTCCGGGACAATCCGATGTCTCCTGAGCCATGCGAGAAAAAAACGGCACTGCAGCCTGTCATTTCGCCTGAAACAACAACCGAATATCTCGATCTCGACTGGTTTCGACAACAACAGCAGCAGCAAAATCCGTTCGATATTATTCCGGTTCATGGCGCAGTCGCTACTGAAGGCCCCCCAGATTCAGATACCCCACTAACCTTGCTTTATCAGGAATACCGACAGGCGTTGTTGTCTCCTGAACAAGATATTCATCGTCATGCCGATCCTTTCCCCCTTAATGGAGAGGGTGGCACGCAGGAGTTGTCTTCATTGCGTGATCTGGTCACTGAAGCCGATACATTACAGGATATGGTCACTGGCGGGTTAAGTATTGACGCTATTCTCGATGTACTGGATGCCACCGGTGAAGGAGAATCTACCTGGCCTACCAAAAAGACTCCTCCTGATATCCTGCATCTGCTTTCTCCTGAATACAAACCGGAGGCAGTGCATAACGCCATTCTGCCCGATCTGACGCAGCGAGAGCACCGAGTCATCGGCATTGACAGCCATTACCGGATAAACCCGGCACAACACGGAGATATCACTCATGACAAACAATAACGTGCTACCGGCTACCTTGTCGGCGCTGCTGCGAGACTATTCCGTGGCAGAGGGCATTCAACTGGCGGAACACCAGGTAAAGATGCACCCGGCACAGGCTTCACGTCGGCACAGCCTGTTTCAGTTATTGTGCGCAATCGGTGACTGGTCGCGGGCGCTGCAACAAATTCAACTGTGCGCCCGAGTGGACGCAAATTATGCTCGCGAGGCACAGGTATTTGGCGAGCTGATCCGCTGTGAAATATACCGTCACTCCTGCTTTCAGGGCGAACAGCGTCCCGGTTTTATTCTCCCACCACTCGCCTGGATGGAGGATTTACTGGCTGCTCTCGCCTGTAACGCCCGCGGCGAAGTGCAGGAAGCCGATGCCAACCGCACCCACGCGCTTGAAGCTATAACAGACACCACCGGGCAGTGGAATGGCGGCGTATTCGACTGGATAAGCGACAGTGACTCGCGTACCGGCCCGGTGCTGGAACTGGTCGCTGGTGGCGTGTATATCTGGCTGCCATTTTCGCAAATTCGTTCACTGAAATCCCCCCTGCCGGCTAATCTGACAGATCTAATCTGGAAACCCGTCAATATCACACTTCACAACGGCGACACACACAGCGCCTGGCTGTTTTCTCGCTACAGTGGTTCTGAAAGCGCTGCTGATACCTTGCGTCTGTGCCGGGAAACCACCTGGCAGGATGGGCCTGGAGAAACTCTGGTTACGGCGTTAGGACAAAAAATGTGGCTCACCAGCCACGGCGATATCAGCCTGCTGGATATGACCTCTTGTACCTTTAATACACCCGAAAGCAGTGACGCATGAGCGCCTCTCGTTTGCGCCAAAGCAACCACCTGATGCCTACATTGTTTGATCGACTGTGTGACGATGCCCCGCAGCAGAAGCGCGATCACGATATCAGCGTCAGTTCAGTCCAGTTCAAGGAGATCATCCGCCGGGATTTGTCATTTTTACTCAACACTGTCAGTCATGAAGATGATATTGATGCCACTCGTTACCCAGAGGCGGCAGCTTCTGTTCTGAACTACGGCCTGCCTCCACTGGCAGGCAGCTTTCTGTATGAACACAAGTGGGACGATATCCGCAGGGCTATTTTACGCACGATTACTCGATTTGAACCCCGGCTGAAAGCATCCACCCTGCAAATAATTCCACTACAGGATGAACAACGCCAGAGTGGCCATAACACATTACAGTTTGAAATTCGTGGCGAAATCCTTACGCAGCCGTATCCGACGGCATTCCGGGTACGCAGCGCGTTGGATATGGAACAGAGCCGCATTACGTTTTTTTAATATAGAGGGTGACCGATGGATCCACGGCTACTGGAATACTATAACCGCGAATTGAGCTACCTGCGTGAAACGGGAGCCGAATTTGCCGAACGTCATCCCAAAGTCGCCGCCCGGCTGGGAATGCAGGGAACGGATATTGCCGATCCGTATGTGGAGCGGATGGTTGAGGCCTTCAGCTTCCTGACTGCCCGTACGCAGCTTAAAATTGACGCTGAATTTCCGCGTTTCACCCAGCGCCTGCTGGAGGTCGTCAGCCCCAATTATGTTACTCCCACGCCCTCAATGAGCGTGGCACAGTTGCATCCCGATCCGGAAGAAGGCGATTTGGCGAAGGGATTCACCGTCCCACGCGACACCGCTTTTTTTTCCGCCATTCCGGAAGGCGAAAGTACCGCCTGCCAGTTTCGCAGCAGCCAGGATGTGACGCTGTGGCCGCTCACCATCGAAGAGGTGCGCCTGACTGCAGCTCCACCGGATATGCCTGCTCTGCATCGCTACCTACCTACCAACATTCATGTCGCCGGTGCGCTGCGTATTACCCTGCGCACCTTCGGTGAACTAACGTTTAGCCAACTTGCCGGGCTGGACAGGCTACCGCTATATCTCTGCGGCGAGGAACGCACAGCCTCTCACCTGTTCGAACTTCTGCATACCAGTTCCATTGCCACACTGGCAGGCGTTCCGGGTCATTTTGACGGCGTACTGGATGTAAATCTGAAACAGCCAGTTACCTACGAGGGGCTGGAGCCAGGTCAGGGACTGCTGCCACTGGCCTGGAACGTATTTCACGGTCATAACCTGCTGCATGAATATTTTGCCTGTCCGGAACGCTTTTATTTTTTCACGCCGGCAGGTCTGTCTGCCGGGTTACAGAAAATTAACGGCGGCGTAGCGGAGATTGTGATCTTACTAAATCACCTACCGCCGGACTGGCTGATCCACCAGACAAATGCGTCACAGTTCAGCCTGTTCTGTACCCCGGTTGTTAACCTTTTTCCCCGCGTCACCGCCCGAATCGACGTCACCCACAGCTCGACAGAGCAGCACCTTGTGGTGGACAGGACCCATCCACTGGATTATGAGGTGTTCTCGGTCCAGGAAGTGGAAGGGCTGGAAACCGACACTACACGGAAAATGACCTTTCGCCCGCTCTACCACACCCGCAATAACGATGAAGGCAACCACGGGCGCTATTTTTCCCTGCGCCGGGAGCCGCGTCGGTTGTCGGAAAACGCCCGCCGCTACGGCACCCGCACCCCCTATACGGGATCGGAAGTGTTCCTGTCACTGGTTGACCAATATGAAGCGCCATACCCGGAAAATCTGCGCCATATCACCATCACGACCATGGTCACCAACCGCGATCTCCCCTGCCTTATTGCACGCAATGGCTGGGACGATCTGACCGTGGATGCGGCCATCCCGGTGGCGGGCGTGGGACTTATTCGCCCGCCTCGTCCGCCGCAGCATCCACTGGCGGAACGTGAAATGGCCTGGCGGTTGATCCGCCAGTTATCCTTTAATTATCTGCCGTTGGCCGATCTGGATCACCGTACCGGCGGTCAAGCGCTACGCGATCTGCTTAACCTGTTTATTCCGGCGCATGACAGTCCGCAATCACGACAGGTACGCAGCCTGATTGGCTGCAAAACAACGCCGGTCACCCGCCGTCTGCCGGGTTCCGGGCTGCTGGTCTATGGTCGCGGCGTCTGTTGTGAGCTGACGGTGGATGAAGAAGGTTTTTCTGGCATCAGTCCGTATCTGTTCGGCCTGGTGCTGGAACACTATATCGCCCGTCATGTTTCCATTAATACCTTCTCGCAGATGACGCTGCACAGTATGCAGCGCGGCAAAATTATAACCTGGCCGGTCAGGGCCGGACAGCGGGGAAGTGTATGAACGGCGATTTCACTCAGGCGCAGGGAATGCCCTGGCGTTACGGTTTTCTGAACCTGATGCGCCGCGTGAATGTACAGTTGTGTACCGTCCCTGCAGGTAGTGCCTGGCAGCCACGAATGGAAAAATTCCGCCTCGGGCAAACACCTGCGCTGACTTTTGCACCACGGGAAATCGCCAGTGTAAGCTGGCAGGAAGGGCGCCTGCACGTCAGTCTGTACAGCCTCGGGCTGTGGGGGCCGAATGGCCCGCTGCCGCTGCACTACACCGAACTGGCGCGTAACCGGACCGAAAGCTACCGCGATCCGACGCTAACCTGTTTTACTGACCTTTTTCATCACCGCTGGCTGACCCAGTTTTATCAGGCCTGGCGCAGCGCCCAGTCAGCTGGAGGTGGTCTGGATAAACCGAAATATGACCGATTTGCCTTTTATATCGCCAGCCTCAGCGGGCAAGATTTGCGAGAAAGTGTAGACAGCCCGCTACCGGATCACGTTCGCCTGGCGGCATCGGCTCATCTGGCGCGCGAATCACGCAATCCAGACGGGCTGGCTGCCACGCTGGCGCACTATTTCGGCGTGCCTTTCCGGATACAGGAATATGTCCTGCACTGGATACCCGTGGCAGATGATGAAATTACCCGGCTGGGGACACCAGCCCTTTCTTCCGTCATTGGCAACGGCGCACTCATCGGTCAGGCCGTGCCGGACGTGCAGTATAAGTTCAGACTGGTGATTGGCCCACTGACGCTGGCCGATTATCAACGCTTCCTGCCTGGCGGCAACAACCTGCCCGTATTGACGGAATTGGTTCGCGCCTTTACCGGGTTTGAATACTGCTGGGAAATTGAGCTACAGCTAAAACCACACGCCGCTCCTCCTGCCGTTACCGGCGGCCCATATCAGTTAGGCTGGACCGCCTGGGCTGGAAAAGCCATGCACGACGATCCGGTGACAGGCATGATTTTCGAACCTGAGCACTATCTGGCGCACTAAGGATAATTTAATGGATACATCTCTGTCAGACCCTATTTCGGCCGAACGCCCCTGTGGCCCGGATCTGGAATATGATCCGGAATACCTGCTGCTGTTCACCCGCGCTGCACCGCGTGAAGAAGCGCAATATGGCGATTTTGTCAGTACGCCGGAAACCATTAACTGGGCAGAACTCGAGCGAGACGCTCGCCGCCTGCTGACACGAAGCAAAGATATCCGAATCCTGGTGATTCTACTGCGCTGCCGTATCCAGCAGACCGGAGCCAGAGGACTGGCAGAGGTACTCACGCAACTCGAAACGCTGTGCAGCTTGTACCCGGATACCATCCATCCACAACTGCTTGCAACTGAAGATATCACCGCCGAAGATGCGGCAGTGGCGCGCAGCAACGCACTATCGGCGTTGCTGGACCACGAAGGCGTAATGGCGGATATCCGAGGCATTACGCTGTCAAATAATGCCACTTTGCGCCTCCAGGTGCGAGATGTGGAACGCTCGTTGTCTGCATCACGCCCGGCGGATGCCCTGGCGCCGGAATCGGTACGTCAGCAATTGGCCGATCTGGAAGCTCGCGGTGTACTGCCGCTAGACGCTTTTCGCCAGGCCGCTGAAAACACTGAGCGACTGCAACGCCATGCGCGTAAAATGCTGAATGACCATGCTCCGGACTTTTCGCGGCTTACGCAACTGCTGACTCTGTTACCGGGAGCGGTGCAATCAACCACGCCAGAGATCCCATCACAGGAAACATTGGCTGTTCTTCCGGAGCATGTCTCCATCAATAATACTGAAACGGCACAGGCAGAGTATGTTGCACCACTCGAAGATATACCTGCTGAAAAGACCGGAAAGGTCTGCGCAGAACAAAGGCAAATTAGCGACCGGAACGATGCGCTGGAACGTTTGAGAGTTATACGTCGCTGGTTTGAGTATAGCGAGCCGAGCAGTCCGACTATTCCCTTGTTGCGTCAGGCAGAGCGCCTGGTCGGAAAACGCTTCTCGGAAGTAATAAATGAAATTCCAGCAGAATTACTGGAGAAATGGGATGCGTTGGAATAACAGAAATGGCCAGAATTTATAATAGCTGGTCATTATATATGATGTGACAGTTTTTTAGATTATATCTATTTGCCTTCAGGGACAACAAACTCTCCTGAAGGCTAAAACGACGAAAGCCTGAATCATTACTGACTCAGGCTTTCTGAATATTGGCGGAACGGACGGGACTCGAACCCGCGACCCCCTGCGTGACAGGCAGGTATTCTAACCGACTGAACTACCGCTCCGCGTTGTGTTCCGTTGGGAACGAGGCGAATATTACGGATTGCCTCGGCCTTCGTCAACGACTTTTCTCATCTTTTGAATCGTTTGCTGCAAAAATCGCCCAAGCCGCTATTTTTAGCGCCTTTCACCGGTATTTATGCCCGCCAGAGGCAGCTTCCGCCCTTCTTCTGCACCAGATCGAGACGGGCTTCATGTGCTGCAAGCTCTTCATCTGTCGCAAAAACAACGCGTAACTTACTTGCCTGACGTACAATGCGCTGAATTGTTGCTTCACCTTGCTGCTGTTGTGTCTCTCCTTCCATCGCAAAAGCCATCGACGTTTGACCACCGGTCATCGCCAGATAAACTTCCGCAAGGATCTGGGCATCGAGTAATGCCCCGTGCAGCGTTCGTTTACTGTTATCTATTTCATAGCGGGCGCATAACGCATCGAGGCTGTTGCGCTTACCGGGAAACATTTTCCTCGCCACCGCAAGGCTATCGGTGACCTTACAGAAGGTATTCGTCTTCGGAATATCGCGCTTAAGCAACGAAAACTCGTAGTCCATAAAGCCGATATCAAACGCTGCGTTATGGATCACCAGCTCCGCGCCGCGAATATAGTCCATGAACTCATCGGCTACCTCGGCAAACGTGGGCTTATCGAGCAAAAACTCATCGGCAATACCGTGTACGCCAAAGGCTTCCGGATCCACCAGCCGATCGGGTTTGAGATAAACATGGAAGTTATTGCCCGTCAGTCGACGGTTCACCACTTCAACGGCACCAATCTCAATGATCTTGTGGCCTTCATAGTGCGCGCCAATCTGGTTCATACCGGTGGTTTCGGTATCGAGAACGATCTGGCGTGTAATTGCAGTGCTCATAGCGGTCATTTATGTCAGACTTGTCGTTTTACAGTTCGATTCAATTACAGGAAGTCTACCAGAGATGCTTAAACAGGTAGAAATTTTCACCGATGGTTCGTGTCTGGGTAATCCAGGACCTGGGGGTTACGGTGCTATTTTACGCTATCGTGGACGCGAAAAAACCTTTAGCGCTGGCTACACCCGCACCACCAACAACCGTATGGAGTTGATGGCCGCTATTGTCGCGCTGGAAGCGTTAAAAGAACACTGTGAAGTCATTCTGAGTACCGACAGCCAGTATGTCCGCCAGGGGATCACCCAGTGGATCCATAACTGGAAAAAACGTGGCTGGAAAACAGCAGACAAAAAACCAGTAAAAAATGTTGATCTCTGGCAACGTCTTGATGCCGCGTTGGGGCAGCATCAAATCAAATGGGAATGGGTAAAAGGCCATGCCGGTCATCCAGAAAACGAACGTTGCGATGAACTGGCTCGTGCCGCGGCAATGAATCCCACACTGGAAGATACGGGCTACCAAGTCGAAGTTTAAGCCTGTGGTTTACGAAATTGCCGGGTGGCGCCGACCGCCTGGCGAATTCGTGGCTTGTTTTTACTCTGTTTCATCGGATTTAGCGTTAAAGGAATAGTCCGTTTCCGGGCAACAATAAGTTGTAAGCAACCAAGCGCAGGAATATGCGCATTCAATAGTTTCCCTCCGTGCTTGTTCCACGGGAGAACGTGGAAACGGCTGGCGTGTAGCACTTCAAAATTCAACAAAGAGAGCCAGTCCAGTTGTCGCATCAGGGTAAACATCCGGCTGTTATAAGGCGATGTTTTTCGCAAGACTGGCACAAGTTTACGTAATCCCATTAAACTGATGGGATTGAAGCCACTAATGACCAGCCAGCCATCATCAATCAATACCCGATCGGCCTCACGCAACAAACGATGCGGATCGGTGCACCATGGCAACGTATGCGCCAATAGACAAACATCGACGGATTTATCGGCAAAAGGAAGATGAAGTGGGTCCGCTTGCACCTGTACGGGCATTCCTTGCGCAGAAACATTCACTTGATGAGAAACCGCGCACGCTTCGCAATTGATTTCTGCGCTTAAATTGCCAATCTTAAGCAGATGAAAACCATACATTTTCGTGAACCATGGGTTGAGCTGGCGCTCCAGCGCCTTGCGATAAAGCTCTCCCCAGGGCAAATCGCCCCAGCAATCAGGAGCCACGACTGTTTGAGGGTTCCTTGCCGGTTTCATCACAACCTTCCGTTTCACACTGAGAGGTAATATATGAATCTTAACAGTATTCCTGCCTTTGATGACAATTACATCTGGGTTTTGAATGATGAAGCAGGCCGTTGCCTGATTGTCGATCCTGGAGAAGCGGAGCCGGTAGTAAAGGCCATTGCCGCCAATAACTGGCAACCGGAGGCCATATTTCTCACCCACCATCACCACGATCATGTTGGCGGCGTAAAAGAACTGGTGGAAAAGTTTCCGCAAATTGTGGTCTACGGTCCACAAGAGACACAAGATAAGGGAACAACGCAGGTAGCCAAAGATGGTGATACTGCCTTCGTTTTGGGGCATGAATTTAGTGTAATTGCTACACCAGGTCACACTTTAGGACACATCTGTTACTTCAGCAATCCTTATCTATTTTGCGGTGATACTCTTTTCTCTGGTGGCTGCGGGCGATTATTTGAAGGTACAGCTTCTCAAATGTATCAATCACTTAAAAAATTAAGTGCTCTACCTGACGATACACTGGTATGTTGTGCTCATGAATATACTTTATCAAATATGAAGTTTGCCTTGAGTATTCTTCCGCACGATTTGTCCATAAATGATTATTATCGTAAAGTTATTGAGTTACGGGCAAAAAATCAAATTACACTCCCCGTAATTCTGAAAAATGAGCGGAAAATTAATGTTTTTTTAAGAACAGAAGATATTGATTTAATTAATGTAATTAATAAAGAAACATTATTGCAACAACCTGAGGAACGTTTTGCCTGGTTAAGGTCAAAGAAAGATAGATTCTGATAAAACTTTCTTGTCATCGGCTTCGTTCGCCGTTATGATCGGTCGTCTTTTAAGCAACTATTGACACACACATGAAGGCAAAAGCGATATTACTCGCCTCTGTCCTGCTCGTGGGTTGCCAGAGTACCGGTAACGTCCAACAGCACGCACAGAGCCTTTCTGCAGCTGGTCAAGGGGAAGCAGCAAAGTTTACAAGTCAGGCACGATGGATGGACGATGGGACGTCTATCGCGCCAGATGGTGACTTGTGGGCTTTCATTGGCGACGAGCTAAAGATGGGAATTCCGGAAAATGACCGGATTCGCGAACAGAAACAGAAATATTTACGCAATAAGAGCTATCTCCACGATGTAACTTTACGGGCAGAGCCGTATATGTACTGGATAGCCGGGCAAGTTAAAAAACGTAACATGCCTATGGAACTGGTACTACTACCCATAGTGGAGAGCGCTTTTGATCCTCACGCGACGTCTGGCGCCAATGCCGCAGGCATCTGGCAGATCATTCCGAGCACGGGGCGCAATTATGGTTTGAAACAGACTCGCAATTATGACGCGCGTCGCGATGTTGTTGCTTCAACGACAGCCGCGCTGAACATGATGCAGCGTCTGAACAAGATGTTTGACGGCGACTGGCTTTTGACCGTAGCGGCTTATAATAGCGGCGAAGGTCGGGTCATGAAGGCAATTAAAACGAACAAAGCACGTGGGAAATCCACGGACTTTTGGTCGTTACCGTTGCCGCAGGAAACGAAGCAGTACGTGCCTAAAATGCTGGCATTGAGCGATATTCTCAAAAACAGCAAACGTTATGGTGTACGTCTGCCGACGACCGATGAAAGCCGTGCTCTGGCGCGTGTACACCTGAGTAGCCCGGTTGATATGGCGAAGGTTG
Organism: Escherichia sp. E1130; assembly: GCF_005781065.1. Taxonomy (NCBI): domain Bacteria; kingdom Pseudomonadati; phylum Pseudomonadota; class Gammaproteobacteria; order Enterobacterales; family Enterobacteriaceae; genus Escherichia; species Escherichia sp. E1130. The sequence goes on along the minus strand of NZ_VATL01000018.1, from coordinate 4,368 downwards.
CAGATATGGCGGGAATTTCCGTCAGCAAGCTGAAGACATTCAACGCTGGTGTAAAAGGCTCCACGCTGGGCGCAAGTGGCCCGCAGTACGTGATGGTGCCAAAGAAGCATGCAGATCAACTGCGTGAATCTCTGGCTTCCGGCGAAATTGCTGCTGTACAGTCGACGCTGGTTGCCGACAATACGCCGCTTAACAGTCGTGTTTACACCGTTCGTTCTGGCGACACGCTTTCAAGTATCGCTTCACGTCTCGGCGTAAGCACCAAAGATTTGCAGCAGTGGAATAAACTGCGCGGAGCTAAGCTGAAACCAGGCCAAAGTTTGACGATTGGCGCAGGTAGTAGCGCACAGCGGCTGGCAAACAACAGCGATAGCATTACGTATCGTGTGCGCAAAGGCGATTCGCTTTCAAGCATTGCTAAACGCCACGGCGTGAACATCAAAGATGTGATGCGCTGGAACAGCGACACTGCGAATCTGCAACCAGGCGATAAGCTGACGTTGTTTGTGAAAAACAGCAACATGCCAGATTCCTGATAAACCAGATAATAAAAAGGCACCGATTCCCCCGGTGCCTTTTTTATTTATGCCGCTTTATGTGCTTCTACCATGATGATATCACTGGTGAAAGAGCCATCATTCTGCAAGGCAAAATACGTTTTCACCTCTGTCGATGCGCTCTGTTGGTAAATGCGAATAGCGTCTACTAATGCTTCTGGCGTACGCATTCTGGCGCCCCATGAAGAAAATTCCAGCGGTAACTTATCTGTAATTAAATTATCAACTATCAGTTTGGCTTCATTGATTAACGTCAACCACTCACCGCTGGCGTAGTTTCGTACGTGAGAGGTATCGCGTAATGCTTCTACCGTCTGTAACCAGATGTCGCGCACTGGGTGACCCGGAGACATTACGTCCATCACAATCAGCCTACCGCTGGGTTTCAATATCCGATTCACTTCACGCAGTGCTGCACCAACATCATGCCAGTGATGGGCAGAATAACGGCTGATAACAATATCAAATGCGTTATCGGCAAATGGCAGACTTTCGGCATATCCCTGGCGGGTGGTGATATTTTTCAGGTGCCGGGCTTCGGCAGCTTGTGCCACGACATCCAGCATTTGGGCAGATAAGTCATACGCCACCACCGCGCTCACGTTTTGCGCAGCGACAAAGCTGGCATGCCCTGCTCCGCAGCCCATATCAAGTACATTTGCATCAGGATAATCAGCCAGACGCACCGCCAGGCGCTGTAAATCTCGCCCGGATGCATGTACGGTACTGGTTAAATACTCACTGGCCTGCGAGCTAAACTGCTTTTCTACGTGGTCATGGTGGGATTGTATTGTCATTGCGCTGTCCTTTTGTTGTTTGAGTATAAAAGGGCAGCGCCAAACGTTGGTCTGCCCTGTGGCAGACCTGACATACCTTATTTATCAGGCTTGCCGGGACTGAATTCAACGAGTAGCGGATTGTGATCGGAAGCGCGCGTAACCAGTACAGAAGCTTCGCTGACGTTAAGACCACGGTAGAAAACAAAATCGAGCGGGCGACCAAACGCCCGACGGCGCTGATCATCGGTAAAACGCACCTGGCGCAGCGACATTTCCCGCGCAAAGCGATATAACGCGTTCATCCTTCTACGGCTCCAGGCATTGAAATCTCCCGCCATAATGACCGGGCCGCTGTGATGGGCAATCTGATCGCCAATAGGAAGTAACTGCTTACTGTAAACATCTACGCCAAGACTGAAGTTGACGGCGTGAATATTGACGACCATCAACAGGCGGGTATCAGGTAATGGGTAGACCGTCACCAGCGCTGATTTCGCCAGACGTAAAATAGGTTCACGTTCGCGTAACGGGCAGCAATAAATGGGATGTGCCGCCGAAAGGGTCATTACACCGGAAGGATGCTGCGGCAGCACGAAAGCGGGTACCTGATCAGCAGCAAGATAGTTAGCAGTCGCAAACTGTACTAACTCTGGCGTTGTTTGCGCTTCCTGTAATAAAACCAGATGTGCATCTTTGCCGTAGTTCTTTAATACCGACAACCATTCAGCGCGTTGCTGTTTGTATATGTTCCACACCAGGATCCGAATACGCTCTTCGGTACTTAACGGTTCTCCGGGCGGTAATGCCTGGCCAATGCTCGCAAAAGACCCCGGCGGTAAAATCCTTTCCGCAGGTTGTCCGGCAACATAGCGCATGGCATAGGTGTTTTTTCGCACTTTTGACTTTGAAACCTCTATTACGTCACCCCTTCCGCATTCAGGAGGGTTCTACTGTTATAGGGATTTTAGCTCACTCTTTCAACGAGCAATTGTAGATTGTTATGTAAGCAAGTACTTACACCAGACTGAATTTTACTCTTTATAGATATCATTAAATCGGATGACATATCACGTATCCTGATGGTTTAATGACAAATAAATTCAAAATATCTCTTCTATTTTGCAACGGGAGCAAAAATGAAAGCCACGTCGGAAGAACTCGCCATTTTTGTTTCTGTCGTCGAAAGCGGCAGCTTTAGCCGGGCAGCGGAACAATTAGGGCAAGCAAACTCAGCGGTAAGCCGGGCGGTGAAAAAGCTGGAGATGAAACTTGGCGTTAGCCTGCTTAATCGGACCACGCGACAACTTAGCCTGACGGAAGAAGGCGAGCGTTATTTTCGTCGCGTACAGTCAATTTTGCAGGAGATGGCAGCGGCAGAATCAGAAATTATGGAGACGCGTAATACACCGCGTGGACTGTTACGGATCGATGCCGCGACGCCAGTGGTGCTGCACTTTCTGATGCCGTTGATTAAGCCTTTCCGTGAACGCTATCCGGAAGTCACTTTATCGCTAGTCTCCTCCGAAACGATTATTAATTTGATCGAAAGAAAAGTGGATGTCGCGATACGCGCCGGTACGTTAACGGATTCCAGCTTACGTGCCAGGCCGTTATTTAACAGTTATCGAAAAATTATCGCCTCCCCTGATTATATTTCCCGCTACGGGAAGCCAGAAACGATCGACGATTTAAAGCAACATGTTTGCCTGGGATTCACTGAACCCGCTTCCCTCAATACCTGGCCGATAGCCTGTAGTGATGGACAATTACATGAGGTGAAGTACGGTTTGTCATCCAATAGTGGGGAAACACTGAAACAGCTTTGCCTGAGTGGCAACGGGATTGCGTGTTTGTCCGACTACATGATCGACAGAGAAATCGCTCGCGGAGAATTGGTGGAGTTAATGGCAGATAAAGTGTTGCCAGTGGAAATGCCATTCAGTGCAGTCTATTACAGCGACCGTGCGGTAAGTACGCGCATCCGGGCTTTTATCGATTTCCTTAGCGAGCATGTAAAAACAGCTCCCGGAGGAGCTGTCAGAGAGGCTTAATCCCATTCAGGAGCCAGACCTTCCGGGCTAACCAGGCGGTCGTTGCAATCCAGTGCGGCGATCGCTTTTTTATCTTCGGCATCAAGCTGTAAATTTTGTGCCTTAAGATTACTCTCCAGGTTTTCACGTTTAGTAGAAGAAGGAATTACGGAGTAACCTTCCCCCATCGCCCACGTCAGAATCACTTGTGCCGGGGTCGCATTGTGTTTAGCTGCAATACGAGCAATAACCTCATCTTTCAGTGCATTACCATAAGCCAACGTCATATAGGAAGTGATATGAATGCCGTGCTGTTTGGCCCAATCAACCACTTTACGGTTTTGCAGATAAGGAGAGAGTTCAATCTGGTTGGTAGCGATGTTCTTAGCGCCAACAGCAGCAATCGCTTTTTCCATCAGCGGGATCGTGAAGTTGGAAATACCGATCTCACGCGTCAGCCCTTGTTTTTTGGCTGCCAGTAGCGCCTGCATAAACTCTTCAACAGAGACTTCATCGTTTGGTGACGGCCAGTGGATTAGCGTCAGATCAACATAATCGGTACGCAATTTTTGCAGGCTCTCTTTCAGACTCGGGATCAATTTATCTTTGCTGAGATTTTCAATCCAGATTTTAGTGGTGATGTAGAGTTCATGACGTGGCACGCCACTTTCTGCAATCGCCTGACCTACTGCAGCTTCGTTATCATAGATTTGTGCGGTATCAATTGCGCGATAGCCAAGTTCTAGCGCCGTTTTCACAGATGAAATAACAACGTCGTCTTTGAGACGGAAAGTACCTAAACCAAATACGGGGATAGCCATAATATGCCTCTTTTAATGCTATTTTCGTTAATTGAGGTGATTATGGGCTTCAGACTGTTGCGGAAAAAGGGCGTAAAACGCAGAGGATTTTTGCGATTTTAGCAATAATAGAAATACAAACGAAAAAAAACCTCGAGCGTTAACTCGAGGCTTCTTAATAAGTGGCGGAACGGACGGGACT
>NZ_VATL01000017.1:61196-98736 GCF_005781065.1 Escherichia sp. E1130 | reverse complement strand
CAGGAACAGGTTGATCCGCGCAAGGCTGCCGTTGAAGCTGCTATCGCCCGCGCTAAAGCGCGCAAGCTGGAACAGCAGCAGGCCAACGGAGAGCAGGAAGAACAGGTTGATCCGCGCAAAGCTGCAGTTGCCGCGGCTATCGCCCGGGTTCAGGCAAAAAAAGCCGCTCAGCAAAAGGTTGTAAACGAGGACTAAATGGTATTCAGAATAGCTAGCTCCCCTTATACCCATAACCAGCGCCAGACATCGCGCATAATGCTGCTGGTGCTGGTCGCAACCGTCCCTGGTATCGCTGCGCAACTGTGGTTTTTTGGCTGGGGTACTCTCGTTCAACTCCTGTTGGCCTCGGTCAGTGCACTCTTAGCCGAAGCCCTCGTACTCAAACTGCGCAAGCAATCTGTAGCTGGAACCTTAAAAGATAACTCAGCATTGCTAACGGGCTTATTACTGGCGGTAAGTATCCCGCCTCTTGCGCCGTGGTGGATGGTGGTACTCGGCACTGTGTTTGCCGTAATTATCGCTAAACAGCTGTATGGCGGTCTGGGGCAAAATCCGTTTAACCCGGCAATGATTGGTTATGTGGTATTACTGATCTCCTTCCCGGTACAGATGACCAGCTGGTTGCCGCCACATGAGATTGCGGTCAATATCCCTGGATTCATTGACGCTGTACAGATTATCTTCAGCGGTCATACCGCCAGTGGTGGTGATATGAACACACTTCGCTTAGGTATCGATGGCATTAGCCAGGCGACACCGCTGGATACGTTCAAAACATCTGTACGCGCCGGTCATTCTGCTGAACAGATTATGCAGTATCCAATTTACAGCGGTGTTCTCGCGGGCGCTGGCTGGCAATGGGTAAACCTCGCATGGCTGGTTGGTGGCGTGTGGCTGCTATGGCAGAAAGCGATTCGTTGGCATATCCCCGTCAGTTTCTTAGTGACACTGGCCCTGTGCGCAACGCTGGGTTGGTTGTTCTCTCCGGAAACACTAGCTTCACCGCAGATTCATCTGCTGTCTGGCGCGACCATGCTCGGTGCATTCTTTATTCTGACCGATCCAGTCACCGCGTCTACCACCAATCGTGGTCGTCTGATTTTCGGTGCGCTGGCGGGATTATTAGTCTGGCTGATCCGCAGTTTCGGCGGCTATCCTGACGGCGTTGCCTTTGCTGTCCTGCTAGCGAACATCACGGTTCCTCTGATCGATTACTACACGCGTCCACGCGTATACGGCCATCGCAAAGGATAAACCATGCTGAAGACTATCCGAAAACACGGTATTACGCTGGCGCTGTTCGCCGCTGGTTCAACAGGTTTAACGGCTGCCATCAACCAGATGACCAAAGCCACGATTGCTGAACAGGCTAGCCTGCAACAAAAAGCGTTATTTGATCAGGTGTTACCAGCCGATCGCTATAACAACGAGCTGGCCCAAAGTTGCTATATAGTGACTGCGTCTGAGTTAGGAAAAGGCGAGCATCGGATTTACATCGCGAAAAAGGATGATAAACCAGTAGCTGCCGTTCTGGAGGCAACCGCACCAGATGGTTATTCCGGTGCGATTCAGTTGTTGGTTGGGGCCGATTTTAACGGCACGGTACTTGGCACCCGCGTGACAGAACATCACGAAACGCCGGGGCTTGGCGACAAAATCGAACTGCGCCTTTCTGACTGGATCACCCATTTCGCGGGTAAAAATATCAGCGGCGCGGATGACGCTCACTGGGCAGTGAAGAAAGATGGTGGTGATTTCGACCAGTTCACCGGAGCGACCATTACGCCTCGCGCGGTGGTGAATGCGGTAAAACGCGCCGGATTGTTTGCCCGAACGTTGCCAGTACAACTTTCTCAACTTCCTGCCTGTGGAGAATAAACCGTGAGCGAAATTAAAGACGTTATTGTTCAGGGGTTATGGAAGAACAACTCCGCACTGGTCCAGTTACTTGGCCTCTGTCCGCTGCTGGCGGTCACTTCCACTGCCACCAACGCACTGGGTTTAGGGCTTGCGACAACGCTGGTGTTGACTCTCACCAACCTGACCATCTCGACGCTGCGTCACTGGACGCCAGCCGAAATCCGAATCCCGATTTACGTGATGATCATCGCCTCGGTGGTCAGCGCCGTACAAATGCTGATTAACGCATACGCCTTTGGCCTGTATCAATCGTTAGGGATTTTTATTCCTCTGATTGTCACTAACTGTATCGTTGTTGGCCGTGCGGAAGCTTTCGCCGCAAAAAAAGGTCCGGCGCTCTCCGCACTTGATGGTTTTTCGATAGGCATGGGCGCAACCTGCGCCATGTTCGTACTGGGTTCACTACGCGAAATCATCGGCAACGGAACATTGTTTGACGGTGCCGATGCGCTGTTAGGTAGCTGGGCCAAAGTACTGCGGGTAGAGATCTTCCATACCGATTCTCCCTTCCTGTTAGCAATGTTACCGCCAGGCGCATTCATTGGTCTGGGGCTGATGCTGGCGGGAAAATATCTGATTGATGAAAGAATGAAAAAGCGCCGTGCTGAAGCAGCTGCTACACGCGAGTTGCCAAACGGTGAAACAGGGAATGTCTGATGAACAAAGCAAAACGACTGGAGATCCTCACTCGCCTGCGTGAGAACAACCCTCATCCTACAACCGAACTTAATTTCAGTTCGCCTTTTGAATTGTTGATTGCTGTACTGCTTTCCGCTCAGGCGACCGATGTCAGCGTCAATAAGGCGACGGCAAAGCTTTACCCGGTGGCCAATACACCTGCCGCAATGCTCGAACTGGGCGTTGATGGGGTTAAAACGTATATCAAAACCATTGGGCTATATAACAGCAAAGCAGAAAATATCATCAAAACCTGCCGTATTTTGCTCGAACAGCATAATGGCGAAGTTCCGGAAGATCGCGCTGCGCTGGAAGCCCTGCCCGGTGTAGGGCGTAAAACAGCAAACGTGGTATTGAATACTGCTTTCGGTTGGCCGACCATTGCTGTAGATACGCACATTTTCCGCGTCTGTAATCGCACCCAATTTGCACCGGGGAAAAATGTCGAACAGGTTGAAGAAAAACTACTCAAAGTGGTTCCGGCAGAATTCAAAGTCGATTGCCACCACTGGTTAATCCTCCACGGGCGTTACACCTGTATTGCCCGCAAGCCTCGCTGTGGCTCCTGCATTATTGAAGATCTTTGTGAATACAAAGAGAAAGTTGACATCTGACGAAAAGGGGTAACATCGTTATCCCATTCATAACTATTTCTCATCCTCTTATAAAACATCTTGTTAACGTCAATGATGCCGCCTCGCGGCATCATTGTCAGGCAATCCGTTTGTGAATAACCAAAAATGCAGGTTAATTGTTTTTTTAATAGCGAAATTTTCTATCTATTCGTGATCAAGATCACATTGATGTCATGATGTAAAAATTTTGCTCTATTTAAGTTAAATTTGACAAGGCATTGATTCAACCAGGGCATAAACCTACAAAACATTACACTGTCTATTTTTCAGATAATGGACTATCTCACTACATAAAACACCTTACAGTAGAACATATCGCCAAATATCAGTATTCCCCCTCTTCTGGTAGTGAAAAAATCTGCCGTTGCGTTTTTTGAAAAATTTAACGCTGGATAACATTTCAATGGGCCGATGATTTCTCCATGCCAGTTATATGTAACAGATTATTACAAAGGACTTGTCTGAAAGTGCAAGATAGTGAACATTACCTGCCGTTTCCCCTCCCACTATAACAATTGCGCGTATGTTTATTAGACATCACGCGAGAAAGCACCCCCGTTAATATGGGATGTAAAAAAAGAGGTAAAAGTGTCCACTGCAAACCAAAAACCAACAGAAAGCGTTAGTTTGAACGCTTTCAAACAACCGAAGGCGTTCTATCTCATCTTCTCGATCGAGTTATGGGAACGCTTTGGTTATTACGGCCTACAAGGAATTATGGCTGTTTACCTGGTTAAACAACTGGGTATGTCCGAAGCGGATTCAATCACACTTTTCTCTTCCTTTAGCGCCCTGGTTTATGGTCTTGTCGCTATTGGTGGTTGGTTAGGCGATAAAGTACTGGGTACAAAACGCGTCATTATGCTTGGTGCTATTGTGCTGGCTATTGGCTATGCGCTGGTTGCCTGGTCTGGTCACGATGCCGGTATCGTCTATATGGGTATGGCGGCAATTGCGGTCGGTAACGGCCTGTTTAAAGCCAACCCGTCTTCACTGCTGTCAACTTGCTACGAGAAAAACGATCCACGTCTGGACGGTGCATTCACCATGTACTACATGTCCGTCAACATCGGTTCATTCTTCTCTATGATTGCAACGCCGTGGTTAGCAGCCAAGTATGGCTGGAGCGTCGCATTCGCCCTTAGCGTAGTTGGTCTGTTGATCACCATCGTTAACTTCGCCTTTTGCCAACGCTGGGTTAAGCAGTACGGTTCAAAACCTGACTTCGAGCCGATCAACTACCGCAATCTGCTGTTAACCATTATTGGTGTTGTCGCGCTGATTGCTATTGCCACCTGGCTGCTGCACAACCAGGACGTTGCGCGTATGGCGCTGGGCGTTGTTGCCTTCGGTATCGTGGTTATCTTCGGTAAAGAAGCCTTTGCAATGAAAGGTGCTGCACGTCGTAAAATGATCGTTGCTTTCATCCTGATGCTTGAAGCAATCATCTTCTTCGTGCTGTACAGCCAGATGCCGACGTCTCTGAACTTCTTTGCAATCCGTAACGTTGAGCACACCATTCTGGGCCTGGCAGTAGAACCTGAACAGTATCAGGCACTGAACCCGTTCTGGATCATCATTGGTAGCCCGATTCTCGCCGCTATCTATAACAAGATGGGCGATACCCTGCCGATGCCGACTAAGTTTGCTATCGGTATGGTGATGTGTTCTGGCGCGTTCCTGATCCTGCCACTGGGCGCGAAATTCGCCTCTGACGCCGGTATCGTGTCTGTAAGCTGGCTGGTCGCAAGCTATGGCCTGCAGAGTATCGGTGAACTGATGATCTCCGGTCTGGGTCTGGCAATGGTTGCGCAGCTCGTTCCACAGCGTCTGATGGGCTTTATTATGGGTAGCTGGTTCCTGACCACTGCCGGTGCAAACCTGATTGGTGGTTATGTTGCGGGTATGATGGCTGTACCGGATAACGTAACCGATCCGCTGATGTCGCTGGAAGTATATGGCCGCGTATTCTTACAGATTGGTGTTGCTACTGCTGTTATTGCAGTGCTGATGCTGCTGACCGCGCCGAAACTGCATCGTATGACTCAGGACGATGCTGCTGATAAAGCGGCGAAAGCTGCCGTAGCGTAAATTTCAGGGAAACTCTTTTACAAGCCGCTAACTTTTCGTTAGCGGCTTTTTTTTTGTTCAGCAACGCACTACCATACTTTAAACCACAGCCAAAAGGAGTTACCGATGAAACTGTTCTACAAACCGGGCGCCTGCTCTCTTGCTTCCCATATCATCCTGCGTGAGAGCGGAAAGGACTTTACGCTCACCAGTGTGGATTTAATGAAAAAACGTCTGGAAAACGGCGATGATTACTTTGCGATTAATCCTAAAGGGCAGGTTCCTGCTCTGCTGCTGGACGATGGCACTCTGCTCACGGAAGGCGTGGCCATTATGCAGTATCTTGCCGACAGCGTCCCCGACCGCCAGTTACTGGCTCCGGTAAACAGTATTTCTCGCTATAAAACCATCGAATGGCTGAACTATATCGCCACTGAGTTGCATAAAGGCTTTACTCCGCTGTTTCACCCGGCTACACCGGAAGAGTTCAAACCGACTGCACGCGCACAGCTGGAGAAAAAACTGCAGTACGTTAACGATGCGCTGAAAGAGGATCACTGGATTTGCGGGCAACGTTTTACTATTGCTGACGCCTATCTGTTTACTGTACTGCGCTGGGCATATGGGGTGAAATTGAATCTGGAAGGTTTAGATCATATTGCCGCCTATATGCAGCGTATGGCTGAACGTCCGACGGTAAAAGCCGCGCTAACTGCGGAAGGGTTGCAGTAATGGTTATCGGCCCGCAGGATACTGTGGGCCGACAAGACACTTTTCAGAGCTTCGTCGCACTGAAGTAGTGTTCTGGTTTAGCAATACGATCCTGGGCTGCTACAACTTGCAGCTCATATTCCTGCATTGCTTTGGTGGTTACCATAATTTCGTATACCGCCGCGGTCACATGCTCCAGCGCCTGCTGCAACGTTGCGCCCTGTAGTAGTTTCACTAGCAGTAACCCGCTCGTCACATCACCGACGCCTACTGGCTGACGCGAGCCAAAGTCTACCAGAGGACGGTCGATATGCCATGCTTCATCGGCAGTGACCAGCAGCATTTCAAAACGTTCTGTGCTGTAACCGGCACGCGCCAGATGTTTCACCAGTACGATTTCAGGCCCCTGAGCAATAAGTTCGCGCGCAGCTTTAACCGCATCTTCGACGTTATGTACCGGATGCTCGCAGAGGATTTCCAGCTCAACCAGATTTGGCGCGATGATATCGCTGGCAGGAAGACCGTGACGCACGTGGAACTCCGCCACACCTGGCGCAACGATACAGCCTTTTTCGGGGTGTCCCATTACCGGATCGCAAAAATATTTCGCCTGCGGGTTCGCCGCTTTCACCTGACGGACAATACCGAGGATATGCTCGCCCTGCTCCGCCGACCCCAGATAGCCGCTTAATACGGCATCACAAGTGTGCAACTTATCGATGGCAGCAATGCCTTGCACAATTTCGGTTAAATGGCTGGGCGGCATAACACAGCCGGTCCATTTGCCGTATTGGGTGTGATTAGAAAATTGAACGGTGTTGAGTGGCCAGACATTCGCGCCCAGGCGGCGCATTGGAAACTCTGCCGCGCTGTTACCCGCATGACCATAGACAACGTGAGACTGGATAGCGAGAATATTTTTCATCGTGTTCCCTGTATAAAAATCAGGGGGAGTGATTTCTCACCCCCCCTTTCCACTTAATGCATTATTTCCAGCAAATCAGACAGTAATTCTTTTTGCCGCGACGAAGTAAGGTATAACGACCAAACAGACGATCTTCTTCTTTAAAGAAGTATTCTGGATCGGACTGTTTTTCACCATTAATGGTGATGGCATTAGAGGCGATAGTTTTACGCGCCTGACCACGGGAAGGTTGCAGTTCAGAATCAACCAACGCCTGCATCAGATCAGCGCCTTTTTCCATCTCTACCATCGGTACGCCGTCCTGCGCCAGTTGTTCGAAGTCCGCTTCACTCAGCGCACTCAGAGAACCGCTGAACAGGCACTCAGTAATACGTTTCGCAGCTTGCAAACCTTCTTCACCGTGAACCAGACGCGTCACCTGCTCCGCAAGCACATACTGAGCGCGTGGCGCTTTACCGCTGTTTTTGTCTTCTTCTTCGAGGGCATTGATCTCTTCAATGCTCATAAAGGTAAAGAACTTCAGGAAGCGGTAAACGTCAGCATCAGCAGTATTGATCCAGAACTGGTAGAACTTGTACGGACTGGTTTTCTTCGGATCCAGCCATACTGCACCACCTTCAGTTTTACCGAACTTAGTGCCGTCTGCTTTGGTGATAAGAGGAACGGTCAGGCCAAACACCTGGTTCTGATGCAGACGACGGGTCAGATCGATACCAGAGGTGATGTTACCCCACTGGTCAGAACCGCCGATTTGCAGCACCACACCGTACTGTTTGTTCAGGCAGGCAAAGTCATAGCCCTGCAACAGGTTGTAGGAAAACTCGGTAAACGAAATCCCCTGATCTTCACGGTTGAGACGCTGTTTAACCGCTTCTTTGTTGATCATCTGGTTAACGGAGAAGTGTTTGCCGATATCGCGCAGGAAGGTCAGCACATTCATATTGCCGAACCAGTCATAGTTGTTCGCTGCGATAGCAGAGTTTTCTCCGCAGTCGAAATCGAGGAACGGGGCAACCTGCTTGCGGATTTTGTCCACCCACTCCTGAACAGTTTCTTCAGTGTTCAGCTTACGCTCGGCAGCTTTGAAGCTCGGGTCGCCAATCAGACCCGTGGCGCCGCCTACCAGCGCAACCGGCTTGTGGCCCGCCTGCTGGAAGCGTTTCAGGCATAACAATGGAACAAGATGCCCCAAATGCAAGCTGTCAGCGGTAGGATCGAAGCCGCAATAGAGCGCGATCGGGCCTTGCGCCAGTCGCTCTGCTAACGCTTCTTCGTCCGTCACCTGGGCCACCAGCCCCCGCTCTTGCAATTGTTTAATCAAGTTACTGCTTGCCATCAAAATCTCCATGTATATAACGACTGCACCTTTGCCGGTACACGACTTTTCGCCAGATGCGAAAGAGACATAGAATAAAGTGCCGGAATCAGGAGTACCAGCGATTAAAGCAAGATTTTTGCATCTTTTCAGGGTGCGAGGCGATCGATTTTCCACGCCTCGTTTTCACGCTGATACAAAAAGCGGTCATGCAGCCGATGCTCACCGCCCTGCCAGAACTCAATCTGTTCAAGGCTGACGCGAAAACCGCCCCAAAAACTCGGCAACGGCACTTCGCCCTGCTGAAACTTCTGCTTCAATTCCAGAAACTTGCTTTCAAGGATCCCACGCGCAGAAATACGGCTGGACTGCTTCGATACCCACGCGCCAATCTGGCTATCACGCGGGCGGCTATGAAAATATTTCATCACTTCGAGAGTCGAAAGACGTTCCGCTTTACCAGTAACCATCACCTGGCGTTCCAGGGTATGCCATGGGAAAAGCAGGCTAACTCGCGGATTATTTTCGATTTGGTGTGCTTTACGGCTGCCGAGGTTGGTGTAAAACACCATCCCTTTTTCATCGTAATGTTTTAGTAAAACAATGCGCTGATAGGGTTGACCATGTTCATCAACGGTGGCGACGACCATCGCAGTAGGATCGGCCAGTTTGGCTTCACAGGCCTGAGAAAGCCAGCGTTCAAAAAGGGTTAAAGGATCGGCGGGAAGATCGCGGCGGCGTAAACCGCCTTTTGTGTATTCGCGGCGCAGATGCGCGATTTGCTGCAATTCGTCGTTATCAGCCATGGTTTTCTTTACAAATTGTCAGTGGGTGACGCTATTGTGCGCCGCCCCTGGAAAAATCTCAACGCTGCGGATTTTGTAACTGACAGTTATTCAAGACGATGCGGTCACGTTTATAGACCGTCGCCTCATCACCTTTTGACCAGAAAACGTAGATACCGTCGGTATAACGTGCGCCAGACGCTGAAATCCCCTGTTTAAGGTGCAGCAGTTGATTATCATAAACAAAACTAACTTCCTGACGCGGATTATTCAGTTTGACCGTCAACGGTTTTTCATCACACTGGTATTCCAGCGTATCAGTTTGCATGCGCTCAACCAGTTGATTAAACGCGCCACAGCCGGTAAGAAATAGCGGCAGACAAAGTAGTAACAGTTTTTTCATAAACATATCCCGAAGACTTTCCTGGTCCGGAGGGCAAAAACGCCCTCCTCAACTTCCAAGTGTAACGGCAGACGCAGTAAGAAAAATTCAGTTAACTCTGATATCGCGGGTTTGCAGGGAAAATAGCGCCCAATACCGTTTCCTCGCTTGCGCCGGTGACGGAAGGTAGATTGCCGGGCAGCCCAGCCAGCGTTCGCCAGGCAAGCCATGCGAAGGCTAACGCTTCCATGTCATCGCCACTAATGCCAACGGCATCGGTGGAGGTCACTTCAGTACCGGGCAGTAATGCAGCCAGCCTCGCCATGAGCAGCGGATTGCGACTTCCGCCACCACATACCATCAATCGATCGCAGCCACCGCTCAACAAGACTTGTTCAGAAATGGTCACGGCGGTAAGTTCCGCCAGTGTTGCCTGGACATCTCGCGCATCCAGGCCAGGGAAATCGCGTAGATGGCGCTCCAGCCAGGCATAGTTAAAGTATTCGCGCCCGGTGCTTTTGGGTGCTGGCTGGGAAAAATAGGGATCGCTAAGCATTTTTTGCAGCAGCGGCAGAATAACCTTACCCGCCCGCGCCCACTCAGCGTCTTTATCGTAAGGTTTACCGACCTGACGCCAGATCCATGCGTCCATTAGCATGTTGCCCGGTCCGGTATCGTAGCCACCTACCGGCATCCCTGGTATGAGTAGTGACAGATTGGCAATACCACCAATATTAAGCACCATTCGCCGCTCAGTTGGATGGGCCAGCAATGCCTGATGAAAAGCAGGAACCAGCGGTGCGCCCTGGCCACCTAAGGCGATATCGCGACGGCGAAAATCCCCGACGACGGTAATTCCAGTCCGCGCAACAATTTGATTGTTATCACCTATCTGTAGCGTATGTGGCGCGACGCCCGTGGGTTCGTGCCAGACGGTCTGGCCATGACAACCGATAGCTACGATATCTTTCGGCTGTAAATTTTCTGCTTTTAATAGTGCATTAACGGCATCCGCAAACAAGCAGCCAAGTCGGGTATCCAGTTGACCAAACTGGGAGAGCGTAAGCTGTTGCCCCTGGCAAATATCCAGCACCGCCTGTTTGAGTGATGGGGGAATCGGCCAGCTCAAACTCGCCAGCTGCGCCACCCGGTGTTCATCGATCGTCGCTAACACAACATCGACACCATCCAGGCTAGTACCTGACATAACACCAATAAAGCGGCCTGATTTCATAGTTCATCCTTTTTCAACCTGATGTTTGCATTCCACTCAAACACAAACCTTTCGCGAATTCCATGCATAAGAGCCGATTTTTATCGTTGGTAGTAAAAGATTATATTCACATCAATAACTAATATGAATGTTTTGTTTATACTTGGTTAACCCTACTCTAATTATGATTTAATCATGTTTTAGTGGAACATGTAATCATGGTTATACTAATGCGGTTTACTTTGACCATTAGGGATGCTTGTGAGGCGTTTCATGGTAATCAGGAGATTTTTCAATGATTAAACGCGTACTGGTTGTATCAATGGTAGGTCTTTCTCTTGTTGGTTGTGTTAACAACGATACCCTATCTGGCGATGTTTATACTGCCTCTGAAGCGAAGCAAGTGCAGAATGTCAGCTACGGCACAATCGTGAACGTACGGCAGGTACAGATTCAGGGCGGTGATGATTCCAACGTCATCGGCGCAATTGGCGG
The DNA here is from genome assembly GCF_005781065.1 of Escherichia sp. E1130. NCBI lineage: Bacteria > Pseudomonadati > Pseudomonadota > Gammaproteobacteria > Enterobacterales > Enterobacteriaceae > Escherichia > Escherichia sp. E1130. The sequence goes on along the minus strand of NZ_VATL01000017.1, from coordinate 87,607 downwards.
TGCGGTTCTCGGTGGTTTTCTTGGTAATACCGTTGGTGGCGGTACTGGACGCTCTTTGGCTACCGCAGCAGGTGCCGTCGCGGGTGGTGTAGCCGGTCAGGGCGTACAGAGCGCAATGAACAAAACACAGGGTGTGGAGCTGGAAATTCGTAAAGATGATGGCAACACCATCATGGTGGTACAGAAACAGGGCAATACCCATTTCTCTCCGGGACAACGTGTCGTTCTGGCTAGCAACGGCAGCCAGGTGACGGTTTCCCCGCGCTAAACAAGTTGACGTGTGGTCAGCTACCTGGCCACACGCCCCCTTTATTTCACCCTTTGGCCTGTAACTCAGTAATATTATGCTCAAGTTTTGCAATGAGCCTAATCAGTTGTTCCAGTTCCTCTGCTGAAATCCCATCCAAAATTTCCGCCCGGGTCTTGTTAATAACAGCTTCCATTTCGCTAATCAGCGGCTCCGCCTTTTCCGTCAGTTTAATACGTTTGGCCCGCCGATCGCTGGGACAAGTTTGACGCGAAATTAACCCTTTTTCTTCCAGTTGGTCCAACGTACGAACCAGTGATGGCTGCTCAATGCCGATCGCTTTTGCCAGTTGAATTTGCGACTGGTCTGGAGGTAACTGATGTATATTATGCAACGTCACCCAATGGGTTTGCGTTAACTCCAGGGGTTTCAGGCGATGGTCTATCAGAGCACGCCATATGCGCACCAACCGTGCCAGATCAGAACCTAGTGGCGATTCCAATTTCATCTCCTTATAATTAGCTTGCTAAGATATTATACGGCTTTTAGAATAGTGTGCAGCAATTGTATTGCTAAAACAAATGGATTGCTGCATTTGCTTACCGTCAGACATGCTTTTCAGAAATAGCGAGTAATTTTCTCTCACATAAACAATATTTATTAATCTAAAGCAATAAACTCAGCCTCAAAGGAATCTATTTTGTGAAGTTTATGCATAGTGCAACAGGATTGCCCCTACAAGATCTGGTGTTCGGTGCATCCGTCTACTTTCCTCCGTTTTTCAAAGCCTTCGCGCTTGGATTCGTCGTCTGGCTTGTCCTGCACCGCCTGCTTCGCGACTGGATCTACGCGGGCGACATCTGGCATCCCTTGTTAATGGATTTGTCGCTGTTTGCGATCTGCGTATGCTCCGCCCTGGCAATATTGATTGCGTGGTAACTATGTCAATTAAAACCATTAAGTATTTCTCAACAATAATTGTAGCAGTAGTTGCCGTTCTCGCCGGATGGTGGCTCTGGAACTATTACATGCAATCACCATGGACGCGGGATGGCAAAATACGCGCGGAACAGGTCGCTATCACCCCACAAGTGTCCGGACGTATTGTTGCGATGAATATAAAAGACAACCAGTTGGTTAACGCTGGCGATATTCTGTTCACTATCGATAAAACACCCTTCCAGATTGCCGAACTGAATGCCCAGGCCCAACTGGCGAAAGCGCAATCTGATCTTGCCAGAGCCAATAATGAGGCCAACCGCCGCCGTCATCTCTCGCAAAATTTTATCTCTGCCGAAGAACTGGATACGGCAAACCTCAATGTTAAAGCGATGCAGGCCAGTGTCGATGCCGCACAAGCAACGCTGAAACAAGCACAATGGCAATTGGCACAAACGGAAATTCGCGCCCCGGTCAGCGGATGGGTCACCAACCTCACTACCCGCATCGGCGACTACGCTGACACAGGAAAACCGCTGTTTGCCCTCGTGGACAGTCACTCGTTTTACGTCATTGGTTATTTTGAAGAAACCAAATTGCGGCATATCCGCGACGGTGCGCCAGCACACATTACGCTCTATAGCGACAACAAAACGTTACAGGGTCACGTCTCCAGTATCGGTCGGGCAATTTATGATCAGAGTGTGGAAAACGATTCCAGCCTGATTCCAGACGTTAAACCTAACGTTCCCTGGGTTCGCCTCGCCCAGCGCGTCCCGGTTCGCTTTGCCCTTGATAATGTTCCCAGCGATGTCACGCTGGTATCCGGCACGACCTGTAGTATCGCAGTAGGTCAGTAATGAACGCCTGGTCATGGTCCCTGCGTAACCTGCCCTGGTTTAAGGCCACGCTGGCACAATGGCGCTATGCGTTGCGCAATACCCTTGCCATGTGTCTGGCGCTGACTGTTGCTTATTATTTAAATCTGGACGAGCCCTATTGGGCGATGACGTCAGCCGCGGTAGTGAGCTTTCCGACAGTTGGCGGTGTCATCAGCAAAAGCCTGGGGCGCATCGCTGGCAGTTTGCTGGGGGCTATCGCGGCGCTAATCCTTGCCGGGCATACTCTTAACGAACCGTGGTTCTTCCTGTTGAGCATGTCGGCATGGCTTGGTTTTTGTACCTGGGCCTGCGCGCATTTCACGAATAACGTGGCCTATGCGTTTCAACTGGCGGGTTACACAGCTGCGATTATCGCCTTCCCGATGGTCAATATCACTGAAGCAAGCCAGTTGTGGGACATCGCCCAGGCGCGCGTTTGCGAAGTGATCGTCGGTATTCTCTGCGGTGGGATGATGATGATGATTCTGCCGAGCACTTCCGATGCCACTGCCCTTTTAACCGCATTGAAAAACATGCACGCACGTTTACTGGAACATGCCAGTTTACTCTGGCAGCCTGAAACAACCGATGCCATTCGTACCGCACATGAAGGGGTGATTGGGCAAATACTGACCATGAATTTGCTGCGTATCCAGGCTTTCTGGAGCCACTATCGCTTCCGCCAGCAAAACGCGCGCCTCAATGCGTTACTCCACCAGCAGTTACGCATGACCAGCGTCATTTCGAGCTTGCGGCGTATGTTGCTCAACTGGCCATCACCCCCTGGTGCTATACGGGAAATTCTTGAACAGTTGCTAACGGCCCTCGCCAGCGGGCAAACGGATTTTTACACCGTCGCACGCATTATTGCCCCGTTACGCCCGACGAACTCAGCTGACTACCGGCACGTCGCCTTCTGGCAGCGACTACGTTATTTTTGCCGCCTTTATCTGCAAAGTAGTCAGGAATTACATCATCTGCAAAGCGGCGTAGATGATCAAACCAGACTCCCTCGCGCGTCCGGGCTGGCTCGTCATACCGATAATGCAGAAGCCATGTGGAGCGGGCTGCGGACATTTTGTACGTTGATGTTGATTGGGGCGTGGAGTATTGCCTCGCAATGGGATGCCGGAGCCAATGCCTTAACCCTGGCTGCGATTAGCTGCGTCCTTTATTCCGCCGTTGCAGCGCCGTTTAAGTCATTGACGCTGCTGATGCGCACGCTGGTATTGCTGTCGTTCTTTAGCTTTGTGGTTAAATTTGGCCTGATGATTCAAATTAGCGAGCTGTGGCAATTTTTGCTGTTTCTTTTCCCCCTGCTGGCAACGATGCAGCTACTCAAGATACAAATACCAAAACAAGCCGCATTATGGGGGCAACTGATTGTTTTTATGGGCTCGTTTATCGCCGTTACCAACCCGCCGGTGTATGATTTTGCCGATTTTCTCAATGATAATCTGGCGAAAATCGTTGGCGTGGCGTTGGCGTGGTTAGCGTTTGCCATTCTGCGACCTGGGTCGGATGCCCGCAAAAGCCGTCGCCATATTCGCGCCCTGCGCCGGGATTTTGTCGATCAACTCAGCCGTCGTCCGATACACAGCGAGAACGAATTTGAATCTCTCACTTATCATCACGTCAGTCAGTTGAGCAACAGCCAGGATGCGCTGGCGCGCCGTTGGTTATTACGTTGGGGGGTGGTGCTACTGAACTGTTCGCATGTTGTCTGGCAATTACGCGAGTGGGAGTCACGTTCTGATCCGTTATCACAAGTGCGGGATAACTGTATTTCGCTGTTGCGGGGAGTGATGAGTGAGCGTGGCGTTCAGCAAAAATCGCTGGCAGCCACACTTGAAGAATTACAGCGGATTTGTGACAGCCTTGCCCGGCATCATCAGCCTGCCGCCCGTGAGCTGGCAGCGATTATCTGGAGACTATACTGCTCGCTTTCGCAACTGGAGCAAGCACCGCCGCAAGGTACGCTGGCCTCTTAACTACTTAATAACACCACAAGCATAGCGTTCACCGCCACCGCCCAGCGGTTTAGGTTGATCGGACATATTATCGCCGCCAACGTGGATCATCAGCGCCTTGTCTTTGATTTCATCGAGTGATTTCAGACGAGGCGCAATAACGGCATCGGTCGCCTTGCCGTCATTATTGACCACCAGCGCAGGCAGATCGCCTAAATGCCCCGCACCTTCCGGCCCTTCATGCTTGTTGGTTTTTTGTGGATCAAGATGCCCGCCTGCAGATTCTGCCGCAGCCGCTTTGCCATCTTTCGTTGCTGGTTGACAGCTTCCGTTGGCATGAATATGAAAGCCATGCTCACCGGGGGGTAATGCTTTCAGATCGGGTGAAAACTCTAGACCTTTATCGGTTTCAGTAATAGTTACGCTACCTATTGACTGCCCAACCCCTTGCGACGTAACGAGGTTCATCTCGACTTTTTCACTGGCGGCTTGTGCGCCGGTCGCAACAACCAGCGCCAGGATAGCCAGACTAAAACGCTTCATAGGACCTCCGTTCATTGTGCATACCCGTTAAGTGTAAACCAGTGACACATATTTGAACGGCGGCTAATCCTAAAAGTGCTTACGGTACGTCGTAACCTAATGCAGCTTTACGGATACGGAACCACTGCTGACGCGTCATTTTCAGGGCTTCAGCCTCTACAGCAGCCCGTACGCGCTCAATTTTACCAGAGCCAATGATCGGCAACGGTTGCGACGGTAGACGTAATATCCAGGCATAAACAACCTGCTCAATCGTGGCGGCGTTTAATTCCTGGGCTATCACAGCAAGTTCATCCCGCAGCGGCTGGAAATAATCATCATTGAACAGACGCCCACCACCAAGGCACGACCACGCCATTGGACGAATACGCAGTTGTTGTAGCTGATCGAGCGTACCATCTAGCAGCAACGGCTGATGCACCGGGGATATTTCCACCTGATTGGTCGCAAGAGTAAACGGCAGGCGTGATTGCAACAGGGCAAATTGCGCAGGCGTGAAGTTGGATACGCCAAAATGGCGCACTTTGCCGCTCTGATGCAGATGTTTAAACGCATCCGCCACTTCATCGGCATCCATCAACGGGTCGGGACGGTGGATTAACAGCAAATCCAGATGATCGGTCGCGAGATTAATCAGCGACTGTTCGGCGCTTTTAATAATATGGTCGCGGTCAGTGATGTAATGACCAATGACATTTTCTTCACGAGCAGTCGTCGCGATGCCACATTTACTGACGATTTCCATCCGTTCACGCAGATGCGGCGCCAGCTTCAGCGCCTCGCCAAACGCCGCTTCGCACTGATAGCCGCCATATATATCAGCATGGTCCACGGTGGTAATGCCGAGATCCAGATGCTCCTCAATAAAGCTAACCAACTGACGGGCAGACATATTCCAGTCCATTAGTCGCCAGTAGCCCATCACAAAACGGGAAAACTCCGGGCCTTGCGGCGCAATAGTAATACGCTGAACCATAATCGCTTCCTCTTATCAGATATGAGAGGAGTATACGCAAGATTATGCTCAAAAGAGTGATGGTTGCTCCGGTTCATCTGATGACGTTGGTTTATTCGCGCGTAATTTGCGCATCAGCCGCTGCCGACAAAGGCGCAGCACCTCTTGTTTTTCGCCATCGCTCATATTATTCCAGTTAAAACGTTCATCCCGGCTTCGAAAACAGCCGCGACAAAATCCGCGTTCGTCAGACTGGCAAATTCCCCGGCACGGGCTCTGGACGGGAAAGAACTCTAATTGCTCCGCCACGCTAGTCTCCTGTCATTTCACTTCTGTTCATTGAAGACGTTAATGATTCACATCGCAACCTTTGTCCCGAAACGGATCTCAGATAAAAAGCGATTGCATTAGACCGACTGGTCTATTAGATTAACTCGCCATGAGCAAACATACTGAACACAATACCCGCGAACATATTCTGGCAACCGGTGAGGCACTCTGCTTACAGCGCGGTTTTGTTGGGATGGGACTTAGCGAACTGTTAAAAACGGCGGAAGTTCCGAAAGGTTCCTTCTACCACTATTTTCGGTCCAAAGAAGCCTTTGGCGTTGCGATGCTTGAACGCTATTTTGCGAATCATCTTCAGCGTCTGGAACAACATTTTAGTGCTGCTGAGGGCAGTTGCCGCGACCATTTACTGGCTTATTACCAGCAAACTATTAACCAGTTTTCTTTGCAGGGTAAAATCAGTGATTGTTTGACTGTAAAGTTATCGGCTGAAGTGTGTGATTTATCGGAAGATATGCGTATCGCAATGGACAAAGGCACACGCCAGGTTGTCACACTGCTGGCGGACACACTGGAGAGCGGTCGCCGTCAGGGCTGTATGTCGTTTGAAGGTGACGCACAAACACTGGCGGAAGTTTTGCATTCTCTTTGGTTGGGTGCAAGGCTCCAGGCCAAGATTTCCCGAAGTTCATCACCGCTGGAAAGCGCGATGGCTCACGCAAAAATTATGATCACAACGCCCGGACAATAGGGCGTTATTTTTTACTCAAATGCTAGACGACCGGTCTACTCAGGAGTCACCATGTCGTATGACAAGCTGTATACCCCGCTTAAAGTGGGCGCAATCACGGTAGCAAACCGTATCTTTATGGCCCCACTGACGCGTTTGCGCAATATAGAACCGGGTGACATCCCTACTCCGTTGATGGCGGAATACTATCGCCAGCGCGCCAGTGCGGGTTTGATCATCAGTGAAGCAACGCAAATTTCCGCCCAGGCAAAAGGCTATGCGGGTGCGCCGGGGCTCTACAGTGCCGAACAAATTGCCGCATGGCAAAAAATCACCTCGGGTGTTCATGCACAAGGCGGTCATATGGCCGTGCAATTCTGGCATACCGGGCGTGTATCACACAGCAGTTTGCAGCCTGGTGGTCAGGCTCCGGTAGCTCCATCAGCCATTAGTGCAGGGACCCGGACATCACTGCGTGATGAAAATGGTCGAGCGATTCGTGTCGAAACCTCCATGCCTCGTGCGCTGACACTGGAAGAAATCCCTGGCATCGTTAACGATTTTCGTCAGGCCATCGCCAATGCCCGCGAAGCAGGTTTTGATCTGGTCGAACTGCATGGCGCACATGGTTATCTGCTACATCAGTTCCTCTCCCCCTCCTCTAACCATCGTACCGATCAGTATGGCGGCAGCGTGGAAAATCGCGCGCGATTGGTGCTGGAAGTGGTCGATGCCGGGATCAAAGAATGGGGAGCCGATCGCATTGGTATCCGTCTCTCACCGATCGGTACTTTTGCCAATCTCGACAATGGTCCAGATGAAGAAGCCGATGCGCTGTATCTGATTGAACAACTGGGTAAACGTGGTATTGCTTATCTGCATTTGTCCGAACCGGACTGGGCTGGCGGTGAACCGTATACCGATGCCTTCCGCGAAAAAGTGCGTTCCCGTTTCCACGGTCCGATTGTCGGTGCCGGGGCTTATTCAGCAGAAAAAGCAGAGATGCTCATCGAAAAAGGGTTAATTGACGCTGTGGCATTTGGTCGTAACTGGATTGCGAATCCAGACCTGGTCACTCGCTTGCAACGTAAAGCCGAACTTAATCCACCACGTCCTGAAAGTTTCTACGGTGGCGGCGCGGAAGGCTATACCGATTACCCTACGCTATAATCCAACATTGCGAGCGGCGTAAAGCCGCCGCTATACTAAAACAACATTTTGAATCTGTTAGCCATTTTGAGGATATAAAGATGCGTCTTCTTCATACCATGCTGCGCGTTGGCGATCTGCAACGCTCCATCGATTTTTATACCAAAGTGCTGGGCATGAAACTGCTGCGCACCAGCGAAAACCCGGAATACAAATACTCACTGGCGTTTGTTGGCTACGGCCCGGAAACCGAAGAAGCGGTAATTGAACTGACCTACAACTGGGGCGTGGATAAATACGAACTCGGCACTGCTTATGGTCATATCGCGCTTAGCGTTGATAACGCCGCTGAAGCGTGCGAAAAAATCCGTCAAAACGGGGGTAACGTGACCCGTGAAGCGGGTCCGGTAAAAGGCGGTACTACGGTTATCGCGTTTGTGGAAGATCCGGACGGTTACAAAATTGAATTAATCGAAGAGAAAGACGCCGGTCGCGGTCTGGGCAACTAATCTCCTGCCGGGCGCGAACTCATCGCGCCCGCATCTTTACTGCATCGACAAGTAATATTTGTCATAATGCGCGCTGCAATTTATCCGTATTAAGAGAATCAGATGTCCGATAACGCTCAACTTACCGGTCTGTGCGACCGTTTTCGTGGTTTTTATCCTGTTGTGATCGATGTTGAAACAGCCGGATTTAACGCCAAAACCGATGCGCTGCTTGAGATTGCCGCCATCACCCTGAAAATGGATGAACAAGGCTGGCTGATGCCGGACACCACATTACATTTCCACGTCGAACCATTTGTCGGCGCAAATTTGCAGCCAGAGGCCCTCGCCTTCAACGGCATTGACCCGAACGATCCCGATCGCGGCGCGGTCAGCGAATACGAGGCGCTGCACGAAATTTTTAAAGTTGTACGTAAAGGCATTAAAGCGAGCGGCTGTAACCGGGCCATTATGGTGGCGCACAACGCCAATTTTGATCACAGCTTTATGATGGCCGCCGCAGAACGCGCCTCACTGAAACGTAACCCATTCCACCCTTTCGCCACTTTTGACACCGCGGCACTGGCCGGGCTGGCACTCGGACAAACCGTATTATCAAAAGCCTGCCAGACCGCGGGTATGGACTTCGACAGCACCCAGGCGCACTCCGCGCTGTACGACACCGAACGCACTGCTGTGCTGTTTTGTGAAATCGTCAATCGCTGGAAACGTCTGGGAGGCTGGCCGCTGCCTGCCGCCGAAGAGGTGTAATCGAGTCGATGCCTGATGACATGCAATGATTCAGGCATCTATAGTGAGGCTATTCCACGCATCATGCATGATATTCACGGGGAATAGCGTTAATGGCAGATAATCCAAACTCTTCATCGCCCCTGCCGGACGTGTTTTCACCGGCGACCCGCGACTGGTTTCTTCGCGCCTTTAAACAGCCGACCGCTGTCCAGTCGCAAACCTGGCATGTGGCGGCACGAGGTGAACATGCGCTGGTGATTGCACCGACTGGCTCAGGGAAAACGCTGGCAGCATTTCTCTACGCACTGGATCAGCTCATCCGCGAAGGTGGCGAGCATGCCAGCGAGGCGCATAAACGCAAAACCTCACGCATCCTCTACATTTCACCAATTAAAGCCTTAGGCACCGACGTTCAGCGCAATTTGCAGATCCCGTTACAAGGCATTGCAGAGGAACGGCGGCGGCGCGGCGAAACGGAAGTCAATCTTCGCGTGGGGATCCGGACTGGCGATACGCCCGCGCAGGAACGCAGCAAACTGACCCGCAATCCGCCGGATATTCTGATAACCACGCCCGAATCACTCTATCTGATGCTGACCTCCCGCGCGCGCGAAACGCTACGCGGCGTCGAGACGGTAATTATTGATGAAGTCCACGCGGTAGCGGGCAGCAAACGCGGTGCGCATCTGGCGTTAAGCCTGGAACGGCTCGATGCGCTGCTACACACCTCAGCACAGAGAATTGGACTTTCCGCGACTGTACGCTCAGCCAGCGATGTGGCCGCATTTCTTGGTGGCGATCGTCCGGTTACTGTAGTCAACCCGCCCGCAATGCGCCATCCGCAGATACGGATTGTCGTACCGGTCGCCAATATGGATGATATCTCGTCGGTCGCCAGCAGCACCGGGGAAGACAGCCATGCGGGCAGAGAAGGCTCAATCTGGCCGTATATTGAAAGCGGCATTCTTGATGAAGTGTTGCGCCATCGCTCAACCATCGTCTTCACCAATTCTCGCGGCCTGGCGGAAAAACTGACGGCACGGCTGAATGAGCTTTACGCCGCACGATTACAGCGCTCCCCGGCCATCGCCATAGACGCCGCTCATTTCGAGTCTACCTCCGGCGCAACCTCTAACCGCGTACAAAGTAGCGACGTTTTCATTGCCCGCTCGCACCACGGTTCCGTCTCTAAAGAACAACGGGCGATAACCGAACAAGCACTGAAATCAGGCGAATTGCGCTGTGTGGTCGCGACTTCCAGTCTCGAACTGGGGATTGATATGGGCGCGGTGGATCTGGTGATTCAGGTGGCGACGCCGCTTTCTGTCGCCAGCGGACTACAGCGCATTGGTCGCGCCGGACATCAGGTTGGCGGTGTATCTAAAGGGCTGTTTTTCCCCCGTACCCGGCGTGATTTAGTCGATTCCGCCGTCATTGTCGAGTGTATGTTTGCAGGCAGGCTGGAAAACCTGACGCCACCGCATAATCCACTCGACGTCCTTGCGCAGCAAACCGTTGCCGCCGCGGCGATGGATGCATTACAGGTAGACGAATGGTACTCCCGCGTACGCCGTGCTGCACCGTGGAAAGATCTGCCAAGACGAGTTTTTGACGCCACGCTGGATATGCTTTCCGGGCGCTATCCCTCAGGCGATTTTTCTGCTTTTCGACCAAAACTGGTCTGGAACAGGGAGACGGGGATATTGACCGCCCGACCTGGCGCTCAGCTGTTGGCTGTTACCAGCGGTGGCACCATTCCGGATCGTGGCATGTACAGTGTGTTATTACCCGAAGGTGAAGAACAGACAGGCTCGCGGCGGGTGGGCGAACTGGATGAAGAGATGGTGTATGAATCGCGAGTGAATGACATCATCACTCTCGGCGCTACCTCATGGCGGATCCAACAAATCACCCGCGATCAGGTCATTGTGACACCTGCACCAGGTCGCTCTGCCCGACTTCCCTTCTGGCGTGGCGAAGGTAATGGACGCCCCGCTGAATTGGGGGAAATGATCGGCGATTTTCTCCATTTGCTGGCAGATAGCGCGTTCTTTTCCGGAAATATCCCGCCGTGGCTGGCAGAAGAAAATACACTCGCCAATATTCAGGGGCTGATTGACGAACAGCGTAACGCTACGGGCGTTGTCCCTGGAAGCCGCCACCTGGTTCTCGAACGCTGCCGTGATGAAATTGGCGACTGGCGCATTATTTTACACTCTCCCTATGGAAGACGAGTGCATGAACCGTGGGCGCTGGCGATTGCCGGACGACTGCATGCGCTATGGGGCGCTGATGCCTCGGTAGTCGCCAGCGATGACGGTATTGTCGCCCGCATTCCAGATACCGACGGCAAATTGCCTGACGCCGCGATATTTTTGTTTGAACCGGAAAAGTTGCTGCAAATTGTCCGCGAGGCGGTGGGCAACTCAGCACTTTTCGCCGCCCGTTTTCGCGAATGCGCCGCGCGGGCATTATTAATGCCTGGCCGAACACCGGGCCATCGCACCCCGCTCTGGCAACAACGGCTGCGTGCCAGCCAGTTACTGGAAATCGCCCAGGGATATCCGGATTTTCCTGTCATTCTCGAAACTCTGCGTGAATGCCTGCAGGATGTGTATGACCTTCCCGCGCTGGAACGTTTGATGCGTCGCCTGAACGGTGGCGAAATTCAAATATCCGATGTAACGACCGCTACGCCCTCGCCTTTCGCCGCCAGTTTATTGTTCGGCTATGTGGCGGAATTTATGTATCAGAGCGACGCCCCGCTGGCAGAACGGCGAGCTTCAGTGCTGTCTCTGGACAGCGAATTGTTGCGCAATCTACTCGGTCAGGTTGATCCTGGTGAGTTACTCGACCCGCAGGTCATTCGTCAGGTGGAAGAAGAGTTACAGCGACTGGCCCCTGGCAGAAAAGCGAAAGGTGAAGAAGGTCTTTTCGACCTGTTGCGCGAACTGGGGCCAATGACCGTTGAGGATCTGGCGCAACGGCATACAGGCCGCCGTGAAGAGATTGAGACATATGTAGAAAATCTTCTGGCGGAAAAAAGAATCTTCCCGGTGATCATGGCAGCTCAGGAGCATCTGGCCTGTATGGACGATGCGGCCAAATTACGCGATGCTCTCGGAGTGCAACTGCCGGACTCGCTGCCTGATATTTACTTGCACCGTGTCAATTACCCGCTTCGCGATCTCTTTCTGCGCTATCTCCGGGCTCATGCTCTGGTCACGGCTGAACAACTGGCTCATGAGTTTAGCCTCGGTATTGCCATTGTCGAAGAGCAACTTCATCAATTGCGCGAACAGGGGCTGGTGATGAATTTGCAACAAGACATCTGGGTGAGCGATGAAGTTTTTCGTCGTTTGCGTTTACGTTCCCTGCAGGCTGCCAGAGAAGCTACGCGTCCGGTACCCGCCATTGCCTATGCACGATTGCTGCTGGAACATCAGGGCGTGCTCCCCGCCACCGATGGTAGTCCGGCGCTCTTTGCCTCAACATCGCCAGGCGTTTATGAAGGCGTGGATGGCGTCATGCGGGTTATTGAACAGCTTGCTGGTGTCGGTTTACCCGCCTCGCTGTGGGAAAGCCAGATCCTGCCCGCCCGCGTACGCGGTTACTCGCCAGAAATGCTCGATGAACTGCTGGCAACCGGTACGGTTATCTGGTCGGGGCAAAAAAAGCTCGGTGAGGATGACGGTCTGGTGGCACTGCATTTACGGGAATTTGCCGCCGAATCGTTCATTCCCGCAGAACAGGATCAGGCGAAACGTTCAGCGCTTCAGCTGGCAATTATCGCGGTTCTGACTGACGGGGGCGCCTGGTTTGCGCAACAAATCAGCCAACGAACAGGCGAGATAATCGGCGAGCCAGTAGAGCCTTCAGCCCTGCAAGAGGCGCTTTGGGAACTGGTCTGGCAAGGCGTCATCACCTGTGACATTTGGGCACCGTTGCGCGCCCTTACCCGCAGTAGTACCAGCGCACGCCCTTCAACTCGCCGTAGTAGCCGGGCTCGTCGTGGACGTCCGGTTTATGCACCGTCAGCTATGCCGTTGGTATCTTACAACACACCAAAGCTGGCTGGACGCTGGTCGTTATTGCAGGTGGAGCCACTAAACGATACCGAAAGGATGCTGGCGCTGGCGGAAAATATGCTCGACCGCTACGGAATCATCAGCCGTCAGGCGGTGATTGCTGAAAATATTCCTGGCGGATTTCCGTCGATGCAAACGCTTTGCCGCAGTATGGAAGATTCCGGGCGAATTATGCGGGGTCGATTTGTTGAAGGTTTGGGTGGTGCACAATTTGCTGATCGCCAGACCATTGACCGTCTGCGCGGCCTGGCGCCCCATGCCACGCAGACGCAACAATATATGCCCGTGGCCCTTAGTGCCAACGATCCGGCTAATTTGTGGGGGAATCTGCTACCCTGGCCTGCACATCCGGCGACGCTGGTTCCGACTCGTCGGGCAGGCGCGCTGGTGGTCATTTCTGGCGGCAAATTATTGATTTATCTTGCGCAAGGTGGCAAAAAAATGCTGGTCTGGCAGGAAAAAGATGAATTATTACCACCGGAGGTTTTCCTGGCGCTAACCACCGCGTTACGGCGAGAACCACGGCTACGCTTTACGTTGACAGAAGTGAATGACCAACCGGTCCGGCAAACGCCGATGTTTACGCTGCTGCGTGAGGCGGGATTTTCAAGTTCGCCACAAGGGCTGGATTGGGGATAAAAAGCACTGACGGATGCCGGTTAGCATCCGTCAGTATTGCGAAACGGATTATTCAGCATCCGGCTCTTCAGACTTGTATTTAGCAGCAGTTTCTTTGATCAGCTGCTGCAGTTCGCCACGCTGATACATTTCAATCACGATATCACAACCGCCTACCAGCTCGCCGTCAACCCACAGTTGCGGGAAAGTCGGCCAGTTAGCATATTTCGGCAGTTCCGCACGAATGTCCGGATTTTGCAGGATATCAACGTAGGCAAAACGTTCGCCACAAGCGGCAAGCGCCTGGACTGCCTGAGCAGAAAAACCGCAGCTCGGCAGTTTCGGTGAACCTTTCATGTACAGCAGGATCGGGTTTTCAGCAATCTGGCGTTGGATTTTTTCGATAGTGGTGCTCATTGTCTTGCTTCCTCAAACTTCTTTACGGCAGTAATCTGACATTGTAGCGGGTCAGTGCGGCATCGGAAAATAACATTTTCATCATGCTTTTGCTATTTTATCCCTTTGCTCTATTTGTTGCATTTCAAATATTCGTTTCTACTCTGCCACGCTGCAAGCTGGCGTATTTGTGACCATTTTTAGCTTTCACTGCTGCTTTTTTTGCGCTCGCCGACGAAACGTATTTTTTAACAATAAAAGCTATTAACTTTCCCTTCTTCTATGCATTAGAATCATCAAGTTTTGTAAATCAGACGCAGGCATGATAGACCTGCCTTAACAGAGGGACGCTCAGTGGCGCGGATAAACCGTATTTCGATCACGCTCTGTGCTTTACTTTTTACCACCCTGCCTTTAATGCCTATGGCCTATGCTTCCAAGCAAGCCAGGGAGAGTTCTGCTACCACTCATATCACCAAAAAAGCAGATAAAAAGAAAAGCACGGCAACCACCAAAAAGACCAATAATAAAGCCAGTCAGAAAACCGCCAAAAAAGTCGCCAGTAAAAGTACGACCAAAAGCAAAACCGCTTCTTCCGTTAAAAAATCCTCCATTACCGCTTCTAAAAACGCTAAAACTCGAAGCAAAAATGTTGTCACTAAAACGGCGTCTGCCAGCTTTACAGAAAAGTGCACCAAACGTAAGGGCAATAAGTCACATTGCGTGAAAGTCAAAAATGCCTCCCCTGGCACTATTGCCGATGCGCACAAAGCCAAAGTTCAGAAAGCCACTAAAGTGGCGATGAATAAACTGATGCAGCAAATTGGCAAGCCATATCGTTGGGGCGGGAGTTCACCGCGTACCGGTTTTGATTGCAGTGGACTGGTTTATTACGCTTATAAAGACCTGGTTAAGATCCGTATTCCGCGCACGGCCAACGAAATGTATCACCTGCGCGATGCGGCACCTATCGATCGCAGTGAACTGAAAAACGGCGACCTGGTCTTCTTCCGCACGCAAGGGCGTGGGACTGCCGATCACGTAGGCGTGTATGTTGGCAATGGTAAATTTATTCAGTCACCACGCAGTGGTCAGGAAATTCAAATCACGTCGTTAAGTGAAGATTACTGGCAACGTCACTATGTTGGCGCTCGTCGGGTAATGACCCCAAAAACACTTCGCTAAAACTTTACCCTGTTGTTACGACAACAGGGTAAGTTCATCTTTTGTATCACCTTTTAATTTGCTACCCTATCCGTACTCACAATAAGGCTATTGTGCGTATACCAATGAATAATAAAGGAGAGTAGCAATGTCATTCGAATTACCTGCACTACCATATGCTAAAGACGCTCTGGTTCCGCACATTTCTGCGGAAACCATTGAGTATCACTACGGCAAACATCATCAGACTTATGTCACTAACCTGAACAACCTGATTAAAGGCACCGAGTTTGAAGGTAAATCACTGGAAGAGATTATTCGCAGCTCTGAAGGTGGCGTATTCAACAACGCAGCTCAGGTCTGGAACCACACTTTCTACTGGAACTGCCTGGCACCGAACGCCGGTGGCGAACCGACTGGCAAAGTCGCTGAAGCTATCGCCGCATCTTTCGGTAGCTTTGCCGATTTCAAAGCACAGTTTACTGACGCTGCGATCAAAAACTTTGGTTCTGGCTGGACCTGGCTGGTGAAAAACAGCGATGGCAAACTGGCTATCGTTTCTACCTCTAATGCTGGTACTCCGCTGACCACCGATGCGACCCCGCTGCTGACCGTTGATGTCTGGGAACACGCTTATTACATCGACTATCGCAATGCGCGTCCTGGCTATCTGGAGCACTTCTGGGCGCTGGTGAACTGGGAATTCGTAGCGAAAAATCTCGCTGCATAATAACTGATGGCAAATGCAACATTGCCTGATGCGCTACGCTTATCGGGTCTATCCGGATGAGGCGTTAACACCGCATCCGGCAAGATAAATCGCACTTTGCCTGCAAACTGTAACGCAGAAGGTATCCCCTTCTGCGTTTCGTTTATTAACTGTTGGCAACGCAAACTGCTTCAGGTCGTTTTCTGGCTGACATAAACACCAGCAACAATGCCAGTCCTGCGACAATCGCCCCCATCACCGGCACAAAACTGTACCCCAGACCACCCGAAATCACTGCGCCACCTGCCGCGGCACCCAGAGCATTACCCAGGTTAAAGGCACCGATATTCACTGAGGAAGACAGCCCTGGCGCTTCGCTGGCAACTCGCATCACACGCATCTGTAACGGCGGTACCACCGCAAAGGTTGCTGCGCCCCACACCACCATGCTGATAGCCGCACCAAACTCATTACGCGCCAGGAACGGGATCGCCAGCATAATCACCATCAGCAGCAACAAAAAGCCTTTCAGCGTGCCGTTGACCGAACGATCTGCCAGTTTACCGCCTAAATAGTTACCGATAGAAAACCCAACGCCAATCAGCACCAGCATGGCTGTTACGAACACCGGCGTTGCGTGGGTGATACTTTGCAGTACTGGTGAAATATAGGTGTAGAGGGTAAACATTGCGCCAGCCCCTAGTACCGTCGTCAGCAAGGCTGATAACACCTGCGGACGCATCAATACCGCCAGCTCTTTTTTCACTTCCGGTCGCGCACCTGCGCCGCCTTTCGGTAACGAGAAGAACAGGCTAACCATTGAAATCACGCCCAGCCCCGCCGTTGCCAGAAACGACATCCGCCAGCCAATAGTTTCGCCAAGCCAGGTCGCCGCAGGAACACCGCCAATATTTGCCAGAGTTAAGCCCATAAACATAGTGGCGACGGCGCTGGCCTGTTTGTGTTTAGGCACAACGCTTGCGGCCACGACTGAACCCAAACCAAAGAATGCCCCGTGATTCAGACTGGTCAAAATGCGTGAAAGCATCAGCGTCATATAATCCGGCGCGATGGCGGAAAGCACGTTGCCAAGAGTGAAAATGGCCATCAGGAAAATAAGCGCACTGCGCCTGGCGCGATGAGACAGCAGTAATGTCATCAGCGGCGCGCCAACCATCACGCCAACCGCATAGGCGCTGATTAACATGCCCGCAGCAGGAATCGAGACATCCACACCGCGCGCAATGACGGGTAACAGGCCCATTGGCGAGAACTCCGTTGTCCCGATACCAAACGCGCCAACGGCCAGCGCCAACAACGGATAGTTAATTTTCATGCCTAATCTCCACCTCTTCGCGTCATTACACGATATTCATCAAAGTGGCGAAAGCATGACAGCAATCACAAAAAATTGAAAATAACAAAAAGAGAAAACACTTTTGCCATTTTGCTAACAAAAGGGAAGAGAGTGCGAGGGAGGATGCGCTCCCTCGAAGGGAAATCAGTGCAGCGCGGCAGTCAAACCTACGGCCACGATCAAACCGAGGACAATAATGGTTGTTACCAGTGAAAATTTAAGATCGGTACTCATCAAGTTTTCTCCTTTTTTATTACCCTACAAAAAGTGATATTACGCATTTTTACACACTGTGAAGAAAAAATCTCCCGCCATTTATAATGATAAGTGTTTTTACCACTTCCCCTTTTCATCAAGATCGGCCAAAATTCCACGCTTACACTATTTGCGTACTGGCCATTGACCCCTTCCTGACGCTCTGTGTCGTTTTTCCGGCGTACCGCAACACTTTTGTTGCGCGTAAGGTGTGTAAAGGCAAACGTTTACCTTGCGATTTTGCAGGAGCTGAAGTTAGGGTCTGGAGTGAAATGGAATGGCAACAATAAAAGATGTAGCGAAGCGAGCAAACGTTTCCACTACAACTGTGTCACACGTTATAAACAAAACTCGTTTCGTCGCTGAAGAAACGCGCAACGCCGTGTGGGCAGCGATTAAAGAATTACACTACTCCCCTAGCGCGGTAGCGCGTAGCCTGAAGGTTAACCATACCAAGTCTATCGGCTTGCTGGCGACCAGCAGCGAAGCAGCCTATTTCGCGGAGATCATCGAAGCGGTTGAAAAAAATTGCTTCCAGAAAGGTTACACGCTGATCCTCGGCAACGCGTGGAACAATCTGGAGAAACAGAGAGCCTATCTGTCGATGATGGCGCAAAAACGCGTCGATGGCCTGCTGGTCATGTGTTCTGAGTATCCAGAACCGTTGCTGGCGATGCTGGAAGAGTATCGCCATATCCCGATGGTGGTAATGGACTGGGGCGAAGCAAAAGCCGACTTTACCGATGCGGTCATCGATAACGCGTTTGAAGGCGGCTACATGGCCGGACGCTATCTGATTGAACGCGGTCATCGCGAAATCGGCGTTATCCCTGGTCCTCTGGAACGTAATACCGGCGCGGGTCGTCTGGCAGGGTTTATGAAGGCGATGGAAGAAGCGATGATCAAGGTGCCGGAAAACTGGATTGTGCAGGGTGACTTTGAACCTGAATCGGGTTATCGCGCCATGCAACAAATCCTGTCGCAGCCACACCGCCCTACTGCGGTCTTCTGTGGCGGCGATATCATGGCAATGGGTGCACTTTGCGCTGCTGATGAAATGGGTCTGCGCGTACCGCAGGATGTTTCGCTGATCGGTTATGATAATGTGCGCAACGCCCGCTACTTTACCCCGGCGCTGACCACTATCCATCAGCCAAAAGATTCGCTGGGCGAAACGGCGTTCAACATGCTGTTGGACCGTATCGTCAACAAACGCGAAGAACCGCAGTCTATCGAAGTTCATCCGCGGCTTATTGAACGCCGCTCCGTGGCTGACGGTCCGTTCCGCGACTATCGTCGTTAATCATCCGTTGCGGGAGTCTCTTCCGGCTCCCGCAGCCACTCCTTATTCAGCGTCTCACTATCACCGAGATACTCCAGCAACCATGTTAACGCTGGCGACATATCATTCTGCTGCCAGGTCAGACAACATGCCGAATCAGGGAATGGATTTTCCAGTTCTAACGCCACCCATTTTCCCTCATTAAGCCATGGTTTGGCGAAATGCGTCGGCACCATGCCAATGCATAAACCGGCCGAGATACAGGTTGCCGATGATTCCCAGTCAGGTACGACAAGCCTTTTTTGGTTATCCAGCAGCCAGGTAATTCGTTTGGGTAACGTCCGCGACGTGTCTTCGCGCACCAGCGACGGCCAGTTGCGCAACGTGTCATCGCTGAGCGGCCCATTCATCGACGCAAGCGGATGGTGGCGGGCAACAACACAACTCCAGCTCAACATCCCCATATCACGGAAGGCGTAACGGCCCCCAACCGGAATCGCTCGTGTCGCGCCAATCGCCAGTTCCACGCGCCCATCGGAAAGCGCATCCCAGACGCCGTTGAACACTTCCTGAAAAACCAGAAGTTCGACGTCATCAAAATGGCGATAGAAATCAACAATCATCTGCCGCGTGCGTTCTGGCCTGACAATATTATCTACCGCGATAGCTAATTGACCGCGCCAGCCGTTCGCTATCTGCTGACATTGTTGGCGAGTGATCTGCATTTTTTTGACAACAGAGCGCCCTTCTTTGAGAAACCACGCCCCGGCAGCGGTCAGTTCCACGTCACGATGACGCCGTTCAAAAAGCGGCACCGCCAGCCACTCTTCCAGCTGACGCACGGTATAGCTGACCGCAGAAGGAACGCGATGCAACTCCTGGGCTGCAGCGCTGAAGCTGCCATTTCGCGCCACTGCATCAACCACTTCGAGAGAATACTCAGACCACATAGTTTGCCTGCAAAATTTTTGAAACCAGTCATCAAATATTACCGTTTCACAACAGGAATTTCACTCCCTACACTTTGCGACGGTGTTTAATTGAGGAATTTAGAGAATATACATGCAACCTGGGAAAAGATTTTTAGTCTGGCTGGCGGGTTTGAGCGTACTCGGTTTTCTGGCAACCGATATGTATCTGCCCGCTTTCGCCGCCATTCAGGCCGACCTGCAAACGCCTGCGTCTGCTGTCAGTGCCAGCCTTAGTCTGTTCCTTGCCGGTTTTGCCGCTGCCCAGCTCCTGTGGGGGCCGCTCTCCGATCGTTATGGTCGTAAACCTGTGTTATTGATCGGCCTGACAATTTTTGCGCTGGGTAGTCTGGGGATGTTATGGGTGGAAAACGCTGCCACACTGCTGGTATTGCGTTTTGTGCAAGCTGTTGGTGTCTGTGCCGCGGCCGTTATCTGGCAGGCATTGGTGACGGATTACTATCCTTCACAAAAAGTTAACCGTATTTTTGCGACCATTATGCCTTTAGTGGGGCTTTCTCCGGCGCTTGCTCCGCTGTTAGGTAGCTGGCTGCTGGTCCATTTTTCCTGGCAGGCGATTTTCGCCACTCTGTTTGCCATTGCCGTAGTGCTGATTCTGCCCATTTTCTGGCTTAAACCCACCACGAAAGCACGCAATGATAGTCAGGATGGACTGACCTTTACCGATCTGCTGCGTTCAAAAACCTATCGCGGGAATGTGCTGATTTATGCGGCCTGTTCAGCCAGTTTCTTTGCCTGGCTAACCGGTTCACCGTTTATCCTCAGCGAAATGGGCTACAGTCCGGCAGTAATCGGATTAAGTTATGTTCCGCAAACCATCGCGTTTCTTATTGGTGGTTACGGCTGTCGCGCCGCATTGCAGAAATGGCAGGGTAAGCAGTTGTTACCGTGGCTGCTGGCGCTGTTTGCCGTCAGCGTGGTAGCAACCTGGGCTGCGGGCTTCATTAGCCATGTGTCGCTGGCCGAAATTCTGATCCCATTCTGTGTGATGGCCATTGCCAACGGGGCAATCTACCCGATTGTGGTCGCCCAGGCGCTACGCCCCTTCCCGCATGCGACTGGCCGCGCTGCTGCATTGCAGAATACCCTGCAATTGGGTCTGTGCTTCCTCGCAAGCCTGGGGGTTTCCTGGCTCATCAGCGTCAGCACGCCACTGTTCACCACAACCAGCGTGATGTTATCAACCGTGGTGCTGGTTGCTATCGGCTATAAGATGCAACATCAACCTGAATCCCACTGCCAGAATCATGGTGAGACGGAAGTCGCACATAGTGAATCACATTGATCTATAGCGATATCGTTATACTTAGGCTGCTAACAAAATTTTGTTGTATGATTGAGATTAGCAGCCTATACTGAGTTCCAGTTGTTAATATTACGATAAATATTATGTTTTTACGGGGACAGGAGCGTTCCCGGGTCACTATGGATGGTCATTTCGGCAAGGGTTCCTCCTTTCCTCTGTTCTACGTCGGATTATAGACTCGCGGTTTTCCTGCGAGATTTCTCACAAAGCCCAAAAAGCGTCTACGCTGTTTTAAGGTTCTGATCACCGACCAGTGATGGAGAAACTATGAGTTCATCGTGTATAGAAGAAGTCAGCGTACCGGATGACAACTGGTACCGTATCGCCAACGAATTACTTAGCCGTGCAGGCATCGCCATTAATGGCTCTGCCCCGGCAGATATTCGAGTTAAAAACCCCGATTTTTTTAAACGCGTTCTACAGGAAGGATCGTTGGGGTTAGGCGAAAGTTATATGGATGGCTGGTGGGAATGTGACCGACTGGATATGTTTTTTAGCAAAGTCTTACGCGCTGGGCTTGAAAACCAACTCCCCCATCATTTCAAAGACACACTACGCATTGCTGGCGCACGGCTCTTCAATCTGCAAAGTAAAAAGCGTGCCTGGATAGTAGGTAAAGAGCATTACGACCTTGGTAATGACCTGTTCAGCCGTATGCTGGATCCCTTCATGCAGTATTCCTGCGCTTACTGGAAAGATGCCTATAATCTGGAATCTGCCCAACAAGCGAAGCTCAAAATGATTTGTGAAAAGTTGCAGTTAAAACCGGGCATGCGGGTTCTGGATATCGGCTGCGGTTGGGGCGGGCTGGCGCATTACATGGCGTCTAATTATGACGTAAGTGTGGTTGGTGTCACGATTTCTGCCGAACAACAGAAAATGGCCCAGGAACGCTGCGCAGGTCTGGATGTCACCATTTTGCTACAGGATTACCGTGACCTGAACGACCAGTTTGACCGTATTGTTTCGGTTGGTATGTTCGAGCACGTCGGACCGAAAAATTACGATACCTATTTTGAGGTGGTGGATCGTAATCTGAAGCCAGAAGGGATTTTCCTGCTACATACTATCGGCTCGAAAAAAACCGATCTGAATGTTGACCCGTGGATTAACAAATATATTTTCCCGAATGGTTGCCTGCCTTCTGTACGCCAGATTGCGCAATCCAGTGAACCACACTTTGTGATGGAAGACTGGCATAACTTTGGCGCTGACTATGACACTACGTTGATGGCCTGGTATGAACGATTCCTCGCCGCCTGGCCGGAAATTGCCGATAACTACAGTGAACGCTTTAAACGGATGTTTACGTATTATCTGAATGCTTGCGCTGGTGCCTTCCGCGCCCGTGATATCCAGCTCTGGCAAGTGGTGTTCTCACGTGGGGTCGAAAGCGGCCTTCGCGTGGCGCGTTAAGTATTATTTCATCGCCCCCATTTTGGGGGCGATGTCATTTCAAACGCAGCTTTATTTCTTTTCCCGTGCCGCCAACACACGTTCAACAGTATCTACCACGGCCTGAGTTTGAGGATCGATTTCGATATTGACGCGTGCACCGAGTTTTTTCTTACCGAGAGTGGTACGTTCCAGCGTTTCCGGAATTAAATGCACACAAAAGCGGGTCGCTGTCACTTCACCAACCGTCAGACTGATGCCATCAATACCAATAAACCCTTTATACAGGATATATTTCATTAACTGCTCATCCTGTACTTTGAACCAGATCTGGTGGTTATTTTCTGATGTTATTATTTTCGATACTTCTGCGGTGGTCATAATATGACCTGACATTAAATGTCCGCCGATTTCATCGCTGAATTTAGCAGCTCGTTCTACGTTTACCCAATCCCCAACGTTTAAATCGCCAAGGTTTGTTATTCGTAACGTTTCTTTCATCAGATCAAAACTGATACGGTTGCCGTTAATTTCCGTTACAGTCAGGCAGCAACCGTTATGCGCGACAGAAGCGCCTGTCTCCAGACCATCCAACATGTAATCAGGTAATTCCACTACATGGGTTCGAAAATTTGCTTTCTCGTCAATCGACACCAACTTCGCGGTGCCCTGCACTATCCCCGTAAACATACTTACAACTCCTGAAATCAGTTAGGACATTCTGTTCAGCACAATAGCAGGTGGGAAACGTCCTTACCAGTAAAGGGGGTTGAGTGGTTATTTTTTCACTGGAGAATTAATAAATCCTCGCTACAATAGACTGAATTTCCCCTGCTTCTTCTTTTTGCTGCCCATTCAGGCGGTTTTTTAGTCTCTCATATAACAACAATATAAAAGGTGTTCACGTGCAGAAATACATTAGTGAAGCGCGTCTGTTATTAGCATTAGCAATCCCGGTGATTCTCGCGCAAATCGCCCAAACAGCGATGGGTTTTGTCGATACCGTCATGGCGGGCGGCTATAGCGCCACCGACATGGCGGCAGTCGCCATTGGTACTTCTATCTGGCTCCCGGCGATTCTTTTCGGTCACGGGCTGCTGCTGGCAATGACGCCAGTCATCGCGCAATTGAATGGTTCCGGTCGCCGTGAACGTATTGCGCATCAGGTGCGACAAGGTTTCTGGCTGGCCGGTTTCGTCTCCGTGCTTATTATGCTGGTGCTGTGGAATGCGGGTTATATCATCCGCTCCATGCAAAATATCGATCCGGCCCTCGCCGATAAAGCAGTGGGTTATCTGCGTGCACTATTGTGGGGGGCTCCGGGCTATCTGTTCTTCCAGGTCGCTCGTAACCAGTGTGAAGGTTTGGCAAAAACCAAGCCGGGCATGGTAATGGGCTTTATTGGCCTGCTGGTGAACATTCCGGTTAACTATATCTTTATTTATGGTCACTTCGGTATGCCTGAACTCGGCGGCGTCGGCTGTGGTGTGGCGACTGCGGCGGTGTACTGGGTAATGTTCCTTGCTATGGTTTCCTATATTAAGCATGCCCGTTCTATGCGCGATATCCGCAACGAAAAAGGCACCGCTAAACCAGATCCGGCGGTAATGAAAAGACTTGTGCAACTGGGTTTACCTATCGCACTGGCCCTGTTCTTTGAAGTAACACTGTTTGCGGTGGTTGCGCTGTTGGTATCTCCGCTCGGTATTGTCGATGTGGCAGGCCACCAGATTGCCCTAAACTTTAGTTCGCTGATGTTCGTTCTTCCTATGTCGCTGGCAGCGGCTGTGACTATCCGTGTGGGTTATCGTCTGGGTCAGGGTTCCACGCTGGATGCGCAAACTGCTGCACGAACCGGGCTTATGGTTGGCGTCTGTATGGCAACGATGACGGCAATTTTTACAATCTCGCTGCGGGAGCAGATCGCTCTTCTGTATAACGATAATCCAGAAGTTGTGACACTGGCTGCACACCTGATGTTGCTGGCGGCGGTGTATCAGATTTCTGACTCGATACAGGTAATCGGTAGCGGGATTTTGCGTGGTTATAAAGATACGCGATCTATTTTTTACATTACCTTTATCGCGTATTGGGTGTTGGGCTTACCAAGTGGCTATATTCTGGCATTGACCAATCTGGTAGTTGAGCCGATGGGGCCGGCAGGTTTCTGGATAGGCTTTATTATCGGTCTGACTTCTGCTGCCATTATGATGATGCTACGTATGCGTTTCTTGCAACGTCTACCATCGGCTATCATTTTGCAACGTGCATCTCGATAAAAAAATGAGGCGCAATCCGCAAAGATTGCGCCTTAATTTTAGGCTGGCTGGAGCGTTGCGCCAATGCCATCTTCGTCCGGCTGCAATTTAAGTGCGCTGCAAATAGGCTGCCGACTGGCATCCGTTATCTCAACGTGAATATCACCGCTGACTTCCCCTTTCACACTGATGAATTCTGGAGAAATTTCTTTCGCACTGGTTTGCAGGCAAATCGTTCCTTCTCCTCGCAGACGTTTCACCTTCAACTGCACAGACGTTGCTGTTGACGTTATCAGCCACACTTTTCCGCCATCGAGATTCAGGTTGCCAACATAGAAAGTGACATTGTCATCTTTAACCGTGCTGCCATCGAGGATCAACATGCCTTCCTGCTGGACCGTAATCGTTGATTGTTTCAGATCAGCGCCATAGCCAACAATCATAGAAGCGCCGTCCTGTAATGCAACGCTCCCCGTAAGTTCAACCGGAGCACAGTCTTCTTCTACGACGAATTTTTCATCCGCACTGGTGGGAGACATCACAATCACTGTCCCACTTTGTACCACTGCATTTTCCAGCGTACCGGCATGCACTTCAGCCCGCCCACCGGTTTTAACTGTCAGGTTTTTAGTCTTACCAGAACTGTAGAGTTGCAGACCATCTGTCCCCAGGCGATAAACGGCGCCATTCTCAACGATAGTATGAATGTCTTCGCCACCGAGATTATTCATGGTGCCACCCGCAATCAGCGTATCACTGGCTTTACCTGCCAGCATAAAAACGCCGCCGTGGCTTATCTCACCATTGATGGCTTCTCCGCCAGGGTAAACCAACAGTTCACCACCTTCATCGACAACAACTGCTGATGCTGTTCCGTTGACCAACAAACCACCATCCTGATCCAGAATGATTTTTTCCGCGCGATGGCCCTCCAGTACCCGCAGATTACCGCCATTCTCCAGCAATAAACCGCAGGCATAGCCCTGATCAACGCTAAATTCACCCTCGGGATGGCGGCCATTAACAGTCGCGAGCGTTGAGAGGCTAATCGCTCCACCATCTGACTGAACAATGTCAGTGGCTATTGCGCCGTCACCGACTGATAACGTGCCATTGTTGCTGTACTGTGTACATTTGGCGATTCCACCAGTTTCAACTTTCAGCCAGCCAGCGTCTGTGACCACGGTATTTTCTGCTCTTCCGCCTGCCTCAACAATCAACTCGCCATCAGTAAGTTGAGTCGCGCCGATAACGTCTCCAGCATGAACAATTTGCACTTTCCCGTCGCTAATCAAGTTTTTTGCATCAGATCCCATGACTTATTCCTATGCTGCATCTGTGTGCCTTTATCGCTACCTAAGTGTAAAGGCTACGAAGGATTTATCCACGATAGAATTGATATGGTGGCAAAGTCTCTGTTTTACATTGTGAGTCGAGGGATAATCGGCTGTATCAAATCTAAATATGATCTCTGGCCAAAAATCGCCCTTGCAAATCAACAAAATATCGCCAATTTGCTTAAAAGCTCTGCAAACGATAGAAATAGCGCAGAAAATTACGATTTGCCTCTTGCCACCTTCACGCTCTGCCGCTAATATTCGTCCCCGTTGTCACCTACAACGTTGCGTTCATAGCTCAGTTGGTTAGAGCA
>NZ_VATL01000017.1:0-61093 GCF_005781065.1 Escherichia sp. E1130 | reverse complement strand
CCTTGACATGGTGGGGGTCGGTGGTTCGAGTCCACTCGGACGCACCAGATTTTCTTAATCTGGTCTTCTCTTCCCTTTTGTTTCTCCTGCTTCTTCTCTGTATCCAATACGTTAAAAGATTTACACTATCCTCGTATGCGTTATCAGAAGGAGAATAGCTATGGCAACTTTATTACAACTTCATTTTGCTTTTAATGGCCCCTTTGGCGACGAAATGGCTGAGCAACTTAAACCGCTTGCCGAGTCGATTAATCAGGAACCCGGTTTTCTGTGGAAGGTGTGGACAGAAAGTGAAAAGAACCATGAAGCCGGTGGGATCTACCTTTTTACCGATGAAAAAAGCGCCCTGGCTTATCTGGACAAACATACTGCCCGCCTGAAAAATCTTGGTGTCGCAGAAGTTATTGCCAAAGTTTTCGATGTCAATGAGTCACTGAGTCAAATCAATCAGGCAAAACTGGCCTGACAGAAATTAATGAAGGGCGATACGCGCCCTTTTCGTCCCCGTCTGAAATTTCTCCTTTTCTAAATATTTCCACCACACTTATCTGGTAACACCAAATTCAAAAAAATGCATACAGGTAAGTAACAATGAAAAAAATTGCCATTGTGGGTGCCGGACCAACAGGGATCTACACTTTCCTCTCGCTTTTGCAGCAACAAACGCCACTCTCCATTTCTCTCTTCGAGCAAGCCGACGAGGCTGGTGTCGGTATGCCGTACAATGATGAAGAAAACTCTAAAATGATGCTGGCAAATATTGCCAGCATTGAAATACCGCCGATTTATTGTACTTATCTGGAATGGTTGCAAGAGCAAGATGCCAGCCATCTGCAACGTTATGGCGTTAAAAAGGAAAGCTTGCACGATCGCCAGTTTTTGCCGAGGATTTTGTTAGGAGAATATTTCCGTGATCGCTTTTTACGGTTAGTAGAGCAAGCTCGGCAGCAGCAATTTGAAATCAACGTTTATGAATCTTGCCAGGTGACTGATCTGCAATTCACAGACTCTGGCGTGCTTATCTTCACAGATCGGGATTTGCCAGTTGAGACGTTTGATTTAGCCGTAATAGCCACCGGTCACGTCTGGCCTGACGAAGAACAGGCAAGCCGAACATATTTCCCCAGCCCGTGGTCAGGGTTAATGGAAGCGAAAATTGATGCCTGTAGCGTGGGCATTATGGGAACATCCTTGAGCGGACTGGATGCCGCAATGGCGGTTGCTATCCAGCATGGTTCCTTTATTGAAAAAGATAATCAACGCATTCTGTTTCAGCGCGATAGCGACAGTGAAAAACTCAGTATTACATTGATGTCACGCACAGGCATTTTGCCAGAAGCCGATTTCTATTGCCCTATTCCCTACGAACCTCTACGCATTGTCACTGAACATTCCCTGAACGCGGAAATTGAAAAAGGTACACAGGGTCTTCTGGACCGGGTATTTAAACTTATAGTGAAAGAGATTACTACGGCTGATCCTGACTGGAGCCAACATATTGCGATAGAGGACCTGAATGTCGATACCTTCGCGCTGGCCTGGTTTGCTGACCGTAAACAGCATGACCCATTTGCCTGGGCAGAAAAAAACTTAGCAGAAGTCGAGCGAAATAAACGTGAAAAACATACCGTTCCCTGGCGTTATGTCATTCTTCGCCTGCATGAAGCCGTACAGGAAATTGTTCCGCATCTGAATGAGCACGACCATAAACGGTTCAGTAAAGGCCTTGCCAGAGTATTTATCGACAATTATGCAGCTATTCCTTCTGAATCTATAAAGCGCTTACTGGCTTTGCGCGAGGCGGGAATTATCCATATTCTCGCTCTCGGTGAGGAATACGATATGGAAATCGACAAAACGCACACAATGCTGAAAACAGCAGACAACAGCTACTCGTTTGACGTTTTTATTGATGCTCGTGGGCAACGCTCGCTCAAAGTGAAAGACATTCCTTTCCCTGGACTACGTGCACAGCTACAGAAAACAGGCGATGAAATCCCTGATATCGGTGAAGATTATACGCTACAGCAACCGGAAGAAGTTCGTGGTCGCGTGGCGTTCGGCGCGTTGCCCTGGCTAATGCACGATCGGCCTTTCGTTCAGGGGCTTACGGCTTGTGCTGAAATTGGCGAGGCTATGGCGCAGGCCGTCGTTAAGCCAGCATCCCGCGCACGCCGACGTCTGTCGTTTGATTAAGGTAAAAGAGTCAGCATTCCACAAATTGATGCTGCTCATTCAGACGATAGCGAACTCCAGCGCGAATATTATTTTCACCTTCAACGGCTACGGCAAAGCGCACTCTTTCGCCGTCATGATAAGCCAGCGCGGCGCTGCCTCCTGGCCCGAGAATAATTGAATCCACCACGCCCGTACTCACTACCGTTGAATTTTCACCGCTGGCGATGATATGAACGTTATCGCCGCTGTTGGCAATCCTGGCGTTTGCGCCAAAGCTGGCGATTTGCACCAGATCGCCATTACTGGCGACATGACACCGTTCACCCAATGTACAAACGCGTACTCGCATTCCGGTATTCGCAATACGACTGCTGTCTCCGGCGCTGCTTATCCGCGAGGAATTACCGGTTACAGCAACACGAGCACGTTCACCTGAGCTACCGATATGGCTGTTAAATCCGACACTGCCAATCCGCACGCTATAACCCATGCTGGCAATTTGCGCAGCATACCCCACGGTGGCGATTCTGGCGTTATCCTTACAACAGCCGACGCGTGCGTGATCGTCGGCCCGGGCGAACTGACTGCAAAAGGGTATCTCTACGGGGCCTTTGGCCAGTTTTTGCATTGAGGAAACTTCCTGACGGGCGAAATTTTCGTCTGCCAGCCATTTTTTCCAGGCGTACTCAACCAGACTTTCCGCCCAGTCGGTAAACCCTTCGCCAATCAGGGCGTGGTGTATATCGGCATAAATTCCACCTTGCGGAAAACGGCGCAGAAACCAGCGGTACATAACCGCGCCTACACGCCACTCTCGCAGATCAGCTCGTGTAATGATCATTCGTTAATGCCGGTGATAGCCATCGACCATACATTTAAAAGTTTCGTGCGGAGTACGCCCCGTGGTGCAAAGATAGAGATGGCCGAAGATAAAAAAGAGGCTTATAACTGCCAGAGCAAAATGCGCCTGCAATAACCAGTATCTTACGCCAGGGAACACGTCCCCCACGGTTTGCGGGTAAAGGCATAGCAGCCCCGTCAACAATAACAGCGGCAGCAATCCATACATCACACCAACATAGGCGGCCTGCTGCAATGGATTGAATTTAGACTGTGTTGTTGCAGGAAATGGATGATCTTCCCCTTGCATAATTCCAAGCAGATAAAACCGCGTTTGTTTAGCCGCTCGCCCCAGCCAGCCCTGACGACGGATAATGTAGTGATGACCATTACCCCCAACGGCATTAATGAGAACAAAGCCAAGCCAGCATGCCAGTAGCAGGAATCCACAAACTTCATGTACGGCAACCAGACTTTTGACTGCACCAACGCCCACCAGCGCAAAGTGATTGATTAGCCCACTAGCCAGCAACAAAACAAAGAGTAACGCATTCGACCAGTGCCATAATCTCACCGCCTTGCTGTAGAGATAAACCTTCTCGCCATGACCAGTGGTGGATTTCTTTATACCACGAGCGCGAAGCAAGGCGTGAAGCCCCAACACTAACCACATCCCGACCAGCAACAGCCCGGCAATGACCAACCACACAGGCCAAAATTCGGGAGAAAACTGCGGTACATAGTTCGCCAACTGGTTATGAAATTGTTCAGCATTTTGCGACGGGTTCATACATTTTCCTTTTTAATCAAATGTTGACCGAACCGGCGATACAGATGCGGTTTCCCGGCACCAGGCAGCTGATATTGATAGTATTTATTTTCCTGTAACCATGCCTGAATTTCTGGGCTATCTTCGCGACCAAAGATCAACGCATGTTCCGGACAGGCGCTAACGCAGATGGGCGGAAAACCTTTTGCCAGCCGTGACTCAGCACAGAAATCACATTTATCCGCCACTTTGGTCAGTGGATTAAGGTAACGAACCTGATACGGGCATGCGCCGATGCAGTAGCTACAGCCAATGCATTGTGATTTTTCTACCCGCACGATCCCCTGTTCATCACGCCACGATGCCCCTGTGGGGCAAACGTCGATGCAAGGAGCATCTTCACAGTGCTGGCATGACTGGCGAAAAAAGTGATACAGCGTTTCGTTATTGTTATCGGTGACCGGGATATGCGCGATAGACAAACGACTTCCCTGTGCCGGTACATGGTTAGTTTTACGGCATGCTCTGGCGCAAATATTACAGCCATTGCACCGTGATTCATCGTGAATCATGGCATATCGAACTTCCTTTCCTTGTCTGGTGTTCGCTAACAAAGAAGGTGCTGAACCGGTAAAAAAGAGTACCGTTCCCATCCCCAGAACAAATTTGCGTCGAGTGAAGGACATCTTATTATCCTCTAATGCTGTGGCTGCGACTGTCCACCCTATCCATGATATCTCCCTGAAACTTCAGGGATTCTGAAACTGCTCAACCTCGAACCATTCACATAAGCCATAAGCTTTGCCATAGCTCATAAAACGCTCGCTAAACAGGTACAACACAGCCGTCGATGACGTCACCTGGCGTATATCGGCATACTCAGGAGCGATATCCATCGCGGCGAGCGCGGCTTCAATCTGCGCTTCCTGGTAGTAATATGGCGCTTGCGTCAGCATGGCGACCTTATAAGGTCGGGGATACGTCTGGCATTCGAAGCGAACGGCATGTGCAATGGCCCGACAGATGTCCTGCTCAACAACCTGCAAAGACATAGCGGCATAGTTTTCGCTCATGGTTTGCGTTGAGTAGTAATAATCATCTTTACTGCCCGTCATACAGGCGATATCTGCGAAGTCTGAACTCTGCCGTATGCTTTCCAGCAATGCA
Organism: Escherichia sp. E1130; assembly: GCF_005781065.1. Taxonomy (NCBI): domain Bacteria; kingdom Pseudomonadati; phylum Pseudomonadota; class Gammaproteobacteria; order Enterobacterales; family Enterobacteriaceae; genus Escherichia; species Escherichia sp. E1130. Next base: position 56,139 of record NZ_VATL01000017.1, on the reverse strand, counting down.
GAAAGATCCTCTTCAGCAACCGTATATGGCGGCGACAGGAACACGGCGCGTGCAACCAGTTGACCCGCCGTCGAATGCTGGCGGATAAACTCCGCCAGAATTTCAGCCGGTTCAGGCCCTGTAACCGCATCGTTCGCAGTGTCATCGGGCTGACGCATACTGTGCAACCAGTGACGCTTAGTCACGTCAATATCAGGCGCTTCCAGTTGTGTCATTTCCTCCTGCTGGCTCATTACGCCGGTTCCTTATGCTGGTAGCAGGTTATGTGTCGCCAGATCGGCGGCAATATCTTCCAGCCCGAGTCGATGAAGCGTTTCTCGCGTTGGACAACCAAGCTGTGGGTCCCAGCCCATTTCCTTGTAGAAAAGCGTGAGTGACTGGTGCATATCATCGCGATCCATTTTGTCAGTACCTTCACTGAAGACCGGAATCTGCGGATCTTTATCAAATACCCAAGAGCAGATCAGGTCATGCTCATTGCGCATATCTTTGGTTTGCATCAGTTTTACCGTGTAGGCACGATGTAACGTAAAGATACGCTCAGCAGCTAAATCTAATTTTTCCTGCGTCATATCTTCGCCAGTGATTGCTTTAAAGAATTTGGCTTCTAGCGCAAGGTCGCCACGATAATTGCGGCTTTTCAGTGGCGAAACGGTCATTGGCCAGACCCAGTTGCACAGGGTGACGGCGTTATGCAAACAAACCCGCAACAGCGACCATTTGGCATATTTAATTTTTGCGTCATTGATCGGCGTGTAGTTTTTGGTTTCATCGTAAGCATCTTCAGAGCCAAAAAGCTCTTTTGCCACTTCACGCTGCAGTTTCAACGGCAAACCGGAGCCGATAAAGTTGATGTGCGTATGCGTCATACAGTCACGGTTGAACATGCAGTTAACAATAGAACCGACCTGCGCCGATGCTTCATTGGCATGGTGAACCGGATAACCAAACGGCGACCAGAGTTTATTTTTTGCGTAGCCCCAGTACTCTTCACCCAAATTCCAGCGTTCAGCAATGGCATACGAGCCATCAGCCAGATGACTCAACTCACCCACGCGGTGCGCCAGACGGTAGTAAAAATCTTTAATGAAATTAACGTCACCAGCTTCCAGTTGATCCCAACGAATTTCCGCATACTCTTCAGCAGGCAGAACGCGCTTAAACACGCCTTTGCTGTAACAATAGGTAAAGTCGCGATGCAACTGCCCGTAGTTACACCACAGCCCGTAGTCATCGAACAGATTCAGACCAACCAGATTACCAATTACCCGGCCATCATCTTTATCTTCAAAATCTTTCGGCCCGTTCGGGAAGATGGTGGTGTGGACAAAGTTAGCGACACAGGTGTTGCCACCTGTACTGGGTACACCAAACTCTTTAACCCGAGGAATGTTCATCTGGGTCATACAACGAATTGGACATGAGTGGCAGCCACTCATTTTGACGGTGTATTTCTCTGCTGCCGGACCTAAATCAAAGACAGATTTATAGGTGCGGAAACCGACCGTGTTTTGATTGCCAGGCGGGATTTCTCCTGTTTCAATCGGGCCGCCTTCCGCTGCGCCCCAAAACAGCCCTTTACGAGCTGTCCAGCGCGACTTGGGATCAGAGTACTCTGCCCACGATTGCGGCGTACTTGGCACGACATGATTGTTATTAGCGCCAATAAGTTCGGTCATCATATAGTCATTGAGCCGTTTCATCTCCTGGCGATCGGCAATGTTGACTCCTTTTGTCCCTTCAACCGCAATCGCTTTCAGGTTTTTGGAGCCCATTATTGCGCCAGTTCCCGCGCCGCCACTGTGGTTACGACTATTCAGCATGCCAGAGAGAGGCACAAGATTTTCACCCGCCTGACCAATAGCCGCTACACAGGTTTCAGGGCTGGTTAAACGGCAAATTTCTTCCGTGGTTGCACGCGTCCCTTTTCCCCACAAGAAATCGGCTTTCTCCAGGCTAACTTTGTCATCTTTTATATTTAGCCAGACCGGTGATTTCGCTTTACCCTCGATAATAATGACGTCGTATCCGGCGAATTTCATTTGTGCAGCAAAAAAACCGCCCATATGGGCGTCGACGACTAAATTTCCTTTGGTAAATGTGGAAAGTGATGTGATATTTACGCGAGAACTACAGGGTGCACCAGACCCTGTCAACGGCCCCGTAGCAAAAACTAATTTATTTGCTTCATCGAAAGGTTTGGTGCCTGGAGGTACTTCGTCATACATAATTTTGTAGCCAAAGCCCATACCACCGACAAAATCTTTAAACTTACTGGAATCTTCGAGGGTAATATTTCCTGTCGTAAGATTGACTCTTAATATATTACCAGTCCAACCGTTAGCCATGATTTTTTCCTTTGCAAGATTCACACAGTAATATCTTTCCACTCGATAATTTTTAACGCCCCTGTCGGGCAGGCGTTTGCGCATTCACCGCACAACACACATTTCGAGGATTTTTTAGTTTCAGTATTTACGGTGGCCATCATCCACGGACACGCAGTGGTACAGGCGCTACAACCAATGCAACGTTTATGATCGACGGTTATACATCCCTCTTCCTGCTGCCAGGTAATCGCGCCAATCGGGCAGACCTTCAGGCATTGAGGATCTTTACACTGGCGGCAGGTGTCGGCGGTATAATTCAGATCGCCGTATAAGCCGCCACCGGAACCTACGCCCTTGTCGCCAAAGAAATAATTACGATGGATTTTGATGCGGGAAAAAAAAGTACCAACGGCGCCATCGTTATAGTTGGTACAGGAGATTTCACAGCGGTGGCAGCCGGTGCAACGCGCACGCTGGGTAACTAACACTCCTTTGGGCGTGTTTATCAGCCCCACCGTGCCGCTATCGACATCTTCCTGTTTACAGCCCAAAAGTGACAATAACGCAGGGGCTATTGTTAAACCAGCAAGACCTTTTCCTGATATACGCAAGAACTCTAATCGCGTTAAGCCAATATCTAATAGTGGACGTTCAACCGGGTTCATTTATTTCGCATCCTCTTCGCAAACACAGTGCTGACAATTCAGCAGCCTGATATTAAGCATTCAACTAATACGCTGCTGACTATGCCTCCAACACCAGATATTTTTGTCCTAACCCGATAGCGTATGAGACATGATTTAACGCAAGCAAACTAATCCTTTATGGTTAGGAGAAAAAATAATGTGATTATTCTTAGCCCTTAACATTGATCGTTATCAATTAAAAATGGAAAGCAGAAGATTAAAAGCGGAGTGATATTTGTTATCATTTGAAATGAATTTCATTTACTCTACAATAATTTGTGATATACATTCCAGAATATAGAAATAGTTAATTCGCTATAAAATTAAATACATATCGCAATTAATATAGTTGCCTTACATCCATTTATAAAAATAAACTTACATGTGACGATATAATAAAACAGAGGGGATAAGGCGTTACGCGCTATCCCCGAACAATTATTTCACCAGTGCATTAATGACTGTTTCCATCGCCTGCTTTTCTAATTCGCTGCGTTGGATACGTTTATTTGCTAATGCTGTACGCAGCACACCAGCGATGACGATGTGTTTTGGCTCCTGGCCCAGGTCACGCATCTCCAACACCACTTTCCCTACCACTCTGCACATTTCGCGGTACAGCTCATCATCTTTTGTCCGGTTGCCCATTATTCACACCCATTTATCATGCCAGTTATCAGCATATATCAATCTCATTACTTAAACAAAAAACAAACAAAATCAAACAAATAACTCGATAAATTATTATATTTGCATCTGTTGTGTAACGAGGGTATGCACTCTGTTTTTACTCCAGTCATCCTCCACATACCAGCCATCGCCTTCCCGTTGCGCAAGCAGCGATGATTTTGCGTAATCTGCTATCGAGGACGTTAAATCTTTGATAACAGTTTATTGTGTATATGCATGAATGTTTTTGAAACGCTGTTTTTGTTTTCCTTTTTGATTAAATTCAGCGTATAATCCGCGCCAATTGACTCTTGAATGGTTTCAGCACTTTGGACTGTAGAACTCAACGACTCAAAAACAGGCACTCACGTTGGGCTGAGACACAAGCACACATTCCTCTGCACGCTTTTTCGATGTCACCTATCCTTAGAGCGAGGCACCATCACTTTCGTAATACCGGATTCGCTTTCCGGCAGTGCGCCCAGAAAGCAAGTTTCTCCTATCCTTCTCAACTTAAAGACTAAGACTGTCATGAAAAAGACCAAAATTGTTTGCACCATCGGCCCAAAAACCGAATCTGAAGAGATGTTAGCTAAAATGCTGGACGCGGGCATGAACGTCATGCGTCTGAACTTCTCTCATGGTGACTATGCAGAACACGGTCAGCGCATTCAGAACCTGCGCAACGTGATGAGCAAAACCGGTAAAACTGCCGCTATCCTGCTCGATACCAAAGGTCCGGAAATCCGCACCATGAAACTGGAAGGCGGTAACGACGTTTCTCTGAAAGCAGGCCAGACCTTTACTTTCACCACTGACAAATCTGTTATCGGCAACAGCGAAATGGTTGCGGTAACTTATGAAGGTTTCACTACCGACCTGTCCGTCGGCAACACCGTACTGGTTGACGATGGTCTGATCGGTATGGAAGTTACCGCTATCGAAGGTAACAAAGTTATCTGTAAAGTACTGAACAACGGTGACCTGGGCGAGAACAAAGGTGTGAACCTGCCAGGCGTTTCCATCGCCCTGCCGGCACTGGCAGAAAAAGACAAACAGGACCTGATCTTCGGTTGCGAACAAGGTGTAGACTTTGTTGCTGCTTCCTTTATCCGTAAACGTTCTGACGTTGTCGAAATCCGTGAGCACCTGAAAGCGCACGGCGGCGAAAACATCCAAATCATCTCCAAAATCGAAAACCAGGAAGGCCTCAATAACTTCGACGAAATCCTCGAAGCATCTGACGGCATCATGGTTGCACGTGGCGACCTGGGTGTAGAAATTCCGGTTGAAGAAGTTATCTTCGCCCAGAAGATGATGATCGAAAAATGTATCCGTGCACGTAAAGTCGTTATCACTGCGACCCAGATGCTGGATTCTATGATCAAAAACCCACGTCCGACTCGCGCAGAAGCCGGTGACGTAGCCAACGCCATCCTCGACGGCACCGACGCAGTAATGCTGTCTGGTGAATCCGCAAAAGGTAAATATCCGCTGGAAGCTGTTTCTATCATGGCGACCATCTGTGAACGTACCGACCGCGTGATGAACAGCCGTCTCGAGTTCAACAACGACAACCGTAAACTGCGTATCACCGAAGCGGTTTGCCGTGGCGCAGTTGAAACTGCTGAAAAACTGGATGCTCCGCTGATCGTCGTAGCGACCCAGGGCGGTAAATCTGCTCGTGCAGTACGTAAATACTTCCCGGATGCAACCATTCTGGCGCTGACCACCAACGAAAAAACGGCTCATCAGCTGGTACTGAGCAAAGGCGTTGTACCGCAGCTGGTTAAAGAAATTACCTCTACTGATGATTTCTATCGTCTGGGTAAAGAACTGGCGCTGCAGAGCGGTCTGGCGCACAAAGGCGACGTCGTAGTCATGGTTTCTGGCGCGCTGGTACCGAGCGGCACGACTAACACCGCATCTGTTCACGTCCTGTAATATTGCTTTTGTGAATTAATTTGTATATCGAAGCGCCCTGATGGGCGCTTTTTTTATTTAATCGATAACCAGAAGCAATAAAAAATCAAATCGGATTTCACTATATAATCTCACTTTATCTAAGATGAATCCGATGGAACCATCCTGTTTTCTCTCATTTTTTTTATCTAAAACCAAGCGTTCGATGTTTCTTTGAGCGAACGATCAAAAATAAGTGCCTTCCCATCAAAAAAATATTCTCAACATAAAAAACTTTGTGTAATACTTGTAACGCTACATGGAGATTAACTCAATCTAGAGGGTATTAATAATGAAAGCTACTAAACTGGTACTGGGCGCGGTAATCCTGGGTTCTACTCTGCTGGCAGGTTGCTCCAGCAACGCTAAAATCGATCAGCTGTCTTCTGACGTTCAGACTCTGAACGCTAAAGTTGACCAGCTGAGCAACGACGTGAACGCAATGCGTTCCGACGTTCAGGCTGCTAAAGATGACGCAGCTCGTGCTAACCAGCGTCTGGACAACATGGCTACTAAATACCGCAAGTAATAGTACCTGTGAAGTGAAAAATGGCGCACATTGTGCGCCATTTTTTTTGCCTGCTCATTACGCCTATTGCGTCGCGCGTAACATATTTCCTTGCTCTGGTTCACCATTCTGCGCTGACTCTACTGCAGACGCATTGCTGGCTACTGGAGTTGCTCCACTGCTTACCGCAACCGGATACCCTGCCCGACGATACAATGCTTTATCGACTAACTTCTGATCTACAGCCTTATTGTCTTTAAATTGCGTGAAGCCTGCAGGCAGTGCGTACGGCATTGTCTGAACGTTCTGCTGTTCTTCTGCCGATAGCGGTCGATGCACTTCAACATAACGCATCCCGTTCGGTTCTACAGAGTATTTTACCGGTTCGTTGATCACTCTTACCGGCGTTCCCGTTCTCACACTGGAGAACAGTGCTTTAATGTCCGGCGCGTTCATACGCATACAGCCTGAACTGACGCGCAAACCGACGCTGTCCGGCGCACTGGTGCCATGAATGAGGTATTCGCCGTTGCCGTGCGCCAGGCGCAGTGCGTAGCGTCCCAGAGGGTTATTCGGCCCGGCTGGAACAACTGGCGGTAATTTGATGCCTCGCTCCAGTGAACGCTGACGAATACCCGCCGTGGGCGTCCAGGTAGGATTGGGGATTTTCTGCCCTACCCGTGTTTCCATCACTGGCGTTTCCAGCCCCTGCAAGCCAATACCTATCGGGTAGACCTGCACGATATTTTCTCCCGGCGGATAATAATAAAGACGCAGTTCCGCAAGGTTCACAATTATCCCCTGGCGCGGTGCATCAGGTAATAACAGTTGCGAAGGAATGGTTATTGTCGTGCCTGGTTTTGGCACCGGAGCAATTGTGTTATTGGCTTCAAGGATCAACATTGCCGCAGTATCAAAACGACGGGCAATAGCCTGAAGGTTTTTATCCCCCTCTTGCACCGTATAGGTTTGATTTTGCCCAACCAGTCGGCTTCCGGTTGGTGGGAGCGGGTAATCTACCGCCCAGGCTGCCTGAATGGCGCTGAAAGCGCCGATAAGAGTCAGTGTTAGTAAAGACGCGCGTTTCATTGTAAACCTCCTGTATTTGCCGGTGGCTCACGCTGAAACGACGGATGGCGCTTATGTTTACCTGAAACCGAAACACTCCTGTGCAGGCCAGTGTAAACATCGACCACCCGGCAAAGTGAGCCTACCGGATGAAAGCTGTTCCTTTAGTTTAGCTAAGTGCAGCGGCTTTGGCGCGAATTGCGCGAATCATCGCTTCCAGACCTTGTGAACGAGATGGGGTGAGATGTTGGGTGAGCGCCATTTTTTCAAACCACGGACGCACATCGAAATTGACAATATCCTGCGGCGTCATTTGATCGTAGAGAATAAAAACGACCGCAATAAGCCCTTTCACAATGGCCGCATCGCTGTCGCCCTGCAATTCAATAATTCCCTGCGCATTCTGACGCATCACAATCCACACCTGACTCTGACAGCCCTGAATGCTATTTTGCGGACTTCTTTCTTCATCGCCTAATTCCGGCAGACGCTGTCCCAGTTCAATAATGTAGAGATATTTCTCTTCCCAGTTGGTACAGCGTAAAAAGTTACGCAGCAATTTTTCTTTATCCGGCAATACAGCCATAGAGCCTCCCTTTTACCCCAGTAGACGATGAATACGTTGCAATCCAGTTACCAGACGATCCACTTCTTCATGGGTGTTGTACATTGCCAGCGACGCCCGACACATCGCGGGGACGTTGTAATAGGCCATTAATGGCATTGCGCAGTGATGTCCGGTACGCACAGCAATACCGTAGTTATCAAGAAAACTGCCGACGTCATAGGCGTGGTGTTTACCGAGATTAAAGGCAATAACGCCAAGTCTGTCCGGCGGACCATAGAGCGTAAGATCCGGCACCGCAGCCAACTGCGACAATGCGTAATGCATCAGATTTTGTTCATACTCGGCAATGTTGTTAAGCCCAAGCGCCGAAACATACTCCAGCGCCGCGCCAAGGCCAATAATACCGCCCGTATTGGGCGTACCGGCTTCAAACCGCCACGGCGCTTTAGTCCAGGTAGTGCCTTCACTCAGGCTGACGGTGGCGATCATTGAACCGCCGCCTTCCCACGGCGGCATCTCCTGCAACAAGGCTTCTTTGACATAAAGCACGCCAATGCCGGTGGGACCATACAGTTTATGCCCGGAGAAAACGTAGAAATCGCAATCCAGTGCCTGAACATCCACCGGATGATGCATCACTGCCTGAGCGCCATCCACCAGCACTTTTGCGCCATGCTGGTGCGCAAGCGTGATCATCTCCGCCAGCGGATTTTCCGTCCCCAGCACGTTGGAGACATGGGTAATTGTCAGCAGGCGAGTTTTCTCGTCGAACAGATTGGGCAGTGTATCCAGTTGCAGTGTGCCGTCCGGGTTAAGCGGGATCACACGCAACTCTGCGCCAACACGCGCGCAAAGCATTTGCCAGGGAACAATATTGGCATGATGTTCCATTTGACTAATGATGATATTGTCGCCTGATCTCACATTGCTGTTGCCCCAGCTATTGGCGACCAGATTGATCCCTTCCGTCGTGCCGCGGACGAACACCAGCTCTTCCGCCGAACGGGCATTAATAAACAGCGACGCCCGCTTGCGCACGTTCTCCATTTTCTCGGTCGCCTGGGCGCTTAAGGTATGAATACCGCGATGCACCGCCGCGTAGCCGTGACGATAAAACTCAGCCTCGGCGTCAATCACCTGGCTCGGTTTCTGCGCACTGGCGGCGCTGTCGAGATAAGCCAGTGGCAAACCGTTTACCTCACGAGAAAGCACCGGAAAGTCGGCCCGCACTTTGTCGACGGAAAAAGTCATCTTGCACCTCCCGGCAGCCGTTGACCGATTCGGGCCAGCACCTGCTGTTTGAGCCCATCATCACACAATGCTTCCGTCAGTTCGGCGGCAAAGGCGTAGATAATCATCTGCTGGGCATCCTGTTGATTGATCCCGCGCGAGCGCAGATAGAACATCTGTTCGTTATCAATACGCCCCACTGTCGCGCCGTGGCTGCATTTCACATCATCAGCATAGATTTCCAGCTGTGGTTTGGTATCCACTTCCGCCAGTTTACCCATCAGCAGATTATTATTGGTCATCTGGCCGTCAGTCTTGATGGCGTGCTGCGCGACGTTGATCAAACCGTTAAACACCGCGCGACCTTTGTCGCTGACGATAGTTTTGTGCAACTGGCGGCTATTACAAAAACCTTTATTGTGTTCCAGCCAGGTGCGGGTATCACACACTTCGTTTTTCACCGGCATCGCCAGGCTATTGATCCGCAGCGTGCTGTTTTCGCCATTGAGTTGCGTACTGGTGTTGTGGCGTAACACGGCGCCACCCAGCAGGAAACTGTGGCTAAATGCGGTGGCATCGTCAGCCAGCAACAAATCGTTATGGGCAAAGTGGTGACTGACCGGGTTTTCAAACGCCAGCTTGATATGCTGCAAGTGGGCGTTCGCTGCGACGTTGATAGTGAACCGTGCGCCGGTAAAATGGCGAGCATCATTAAGGCTGACAAAATGTTCAATCACCGTTGCTTCGGCACCTTCAGCCAGATCCAGATGATGCCGGTAATGGGCAGTGTTCACCTCTTCACCTGTCACGCCCTGGGTAATATGCATTAACAGCAATGGCTTTGCAGGCCGTTGACCGCGCTTGACGGCAATATGCGTAACGCTTTGCGCCAGACTTTCCGTCAAATGTAAAAAGACTTCTGCCTGAATGGCATCGGGCAATCCCTGACGGTTGTCGTTAACGCTTACATCATACCCGCTGCCTTCAGTTGCATCGCTAAGCGCTGGCATGTAACGTCCATCGACAAACACCAGCCGCACGGCGTCTAACGTTAACGCTAAGGCATCGCGTTGTTGCGGGGATATCTCACCCGCAATGCTGACGAACTGGCTATTGGTCAGCCCTTCCAGCGGCGTATATTTCCAGTGCTCATGTTTACGTGTCGGCAGGCCGGTACGCAGCAATTGTTGTAAATGCTGCTGTGCTTCTGGAGAACGTTTCGCCCCTTCAGCTTCAAACAAGTGATGCCACTGTTGCAGCGCGTTACTGCTGTTCGGTAAGCCAGCCATAACCCTGCTCCTCCAGTTGTTTGACCAACGTGAAATCACCGGATTTCACAATTCGCCCCTGATACAGAACATGGACGTAATCAGGCTTGATGTAGTCAAGAATGCGTTGGTAGTGCGTAACAATGATGAATGAACGCTTGCCGTCACGCAGCGAGTTCACGCCATCGGCGACCACTTTTAATGCGTCAATATCCAGCCCGGAGTCCGACTCATCAAGAATGCATAACTCCGGTTCCAGCACCGCCATTTGCAAAATATCGTTGCGCTTTTTCTCACCACCAGAAAAACCAACGTTTACCGAACGGGTTAGTAAATCTTCCGGCATCTTCAGAAGAGCAATTTTTTCTTCCATCAAATCCTGAAAATCAAAGCGGTCGAGCGTTTCCTGGCCGCGATAGCTGCGCACCGCATTAAGTGCCGTTTGCAGGAAAAACTGGTTACTGACGCCGGGAATTTCCACCGGATACTGGAAGGCCATAAAAATGCCTTCGCCTGCACGATCTTCCGGCGACAGCGCAAGTAAATCTTTGCCTTTAAACTCAACCGTGCCGCCCGTCACTTCATAATCTTCGCGCCCGGCAAGCGTTGCCGATAAGGTGCTTTTGCCAGAACCGTTTGGCCCCATAATGGCGTGAACTTCGCCGGGACGAACGTCGAGGCTTAATCCACGCAGGATAGTTTTATCTTCCACGCTGACGTGTAAATCTTTAATACTTAACATGTTTATTCCTTATCCGACGCTGTGTTCAAGGCTGATGGCGAGGAGTTTTTGTGCTTCAACGGCAAATTCCAGCGGCAGTTCTGAGAACACGTCTTTGCAGAAACCGTTAACAATCATCGAGATGGCGTCTTCTTCGCTGATCCCGCGTTGCAGGCAGTAAAACAGTTGATCTTCACCAATACGTGATGTCGTTGCCTCGTGCTCCAGTTGTGCGCTGTTATTGCGACATTCGACATACGGGAAGGTATGCGCCCCACAATTAGCGCCAATCAGCATTGAGTCGCACTGAGTGAAATTGCGCGCATTGGTTGCCGTCGGCATGATTTTCACTAAGCCGCGATAACTGTTCTGACTATGTCCGGCAGAGATCCCTTTCGAGATAATGGTTGATTTGGTGTTTTTACCGATGTGGATCATCTTCGTGCCGGTATCCGCTTGCTGATGACCGCTGGTCAGCGCCACGGAGTAAAACTCACCAATGGAGTTATCGCCGCGCAGAATGCAGCTGGGATATTTCCACGTAATGGCTGAACCGGTTTCTGATTGCGTCCATGACATTTTGCTGTTTTCGCCTTCGCACAAAGCACGCTTGGTGACGAAATTGAGAATACCGCCGGTGTTGTTATCGCCAGGGAACCAGTTTTGTACCGTGGAATATTTCACCTCGGCGTTCTTATGGATGATGACTTCCACCACCGCAGCGTGTAGCTGATAGCTGTCACGCACCGGAGCGGAGCAGCCTTCAATGTAGCTGACGTAGCTGTCTTCATCGGCCACCAGAATGGTGCGCTCAAACTGCCCGGTTTTTTCCGCGTTAATGCGGAAATAGGTGGAGAGTTCCATCGGGCAGCGCACGCCTTTAGGCACATAAATAAACGTACCGTCAGAGGCCACTGCCGCATTAAGCGCGGCAAAGAAGTTGTCATTCCCCGGCACCACGGTGCCGAGATATTTACGCACCAGTTCCGGGTGATCGTGAATCGCCTCGCCAAAGGAACAGAAGATAATTCCCTGCTCCGCCAGCTTTTCGCGATAAGTGGTGGCAACCGAAACAGAGTCGAAAATGGCATCCACCGCCACCTCTTTGCCTTCCCGCACGGGAACGCCCAACTGCTCAAACGCCGCCTCCACCTCTTTACTTAAAAAGGCGTTCGCGCCAGTTTGCTGCACCGCGCCGGGTTCAGACGCACAGGTATCGTCACAATTACCGCACGACGGTGCCGAATAATAGCTGTAATCCTGATAATTCAGCTTGTCGTAGTGCGCTTTCAGCCAGTGTGGTTCTTCCATCTCCAGCCATGCGCGATAGGCGTTAAGACGAAACTCCAGCATCCACTCCGGCTCATTACGCTTCGCCGAAATTGCGCGCACCACCTCTTCGTTTATCCCCTTTGCCAGCTCATCGGTGGCTAACTGGGTGAAGAATCCTTCTTTATAATTCAGCGGGCCGCCGGTCCATGTTTTGACATCGTCAGTTGCTTCAGTATTACGAGACATAGTACCGCCTATACCCCAAAGCTTTCGCCACAGCCACATTCATTCTGGGCTTTCGGGTTGTGAAATTTGAATATCTGATTGAGTCCTTCGCGAACGAAATCGACTTCCGTGCCATCAATAAACGGCATCGCTTGCAGCGGGACGAACAGCTTCGCGCCGTCGAGTTCAAACTGCAGATCATCTTTCTCTGGCTCGCTGACGCTGTCGAGCACATAGCCAAAGCCCGCGCAGCCTGTTTGTTTGACGCCTAAACGCACGCCAACCATGCCCGACTGCTTCGCGACTAACTCACGTATATGCGCCGCGGCTGCGGGTGTTAACCTTAAGCCTTGCCAGGCGAAATCCTGTGGATTAAACGTTCCTGAATGCATGTCCATCGACTTACCTCACTTCATCGCTTTCAGCGGATAACAGCATGTTAGTGATAATGATTATCAGTTCAACCCAGCAAACGCAGGGGCTTTAGCGTAAAACATGCTTTTTGCCTGTATTTAATAAGCATAGACCCTGATGAGAGGGTTAACAGGCATGCTAAGAATTAGGTATCTCATTGTTAGATAATGATTATTATCGAGTGGGTGTTAAGGCTGTGATGGAAAAGAAAAAGTTGTATCGAAAATGACTATTTAAGAGATAGGTAAAAAAGTGGCGAGTTCTGAAATAAGAAAACCCTTAAGTCTGTGCATCACAGGCTTAAGGGTTTCTACCCCATCCGGCGCTTATCTCCGGCACTCAAAGTGGCTTAGCTCTTGAAGGGGCGATAAGAATAATCTCATAAGACTGCATCGACGTTTTAACACAAACTGCGATTTGTATTATTTTTGAGCAAAATCAGGCAGGTAACAACAGGAGGACGGTCAGAAAATAATCGCCAGACCTGGACAGATGTTAATCCAGGTCGATGGGCGTTCAGACTATGTTCAGTAGAGATTAATGCACGCCCAGACGCCAGGCGAAGTAGATTTCTTCTTTCAGCTCCGTAGAAGAGAGGGTAAGCAGGTCAGCAAATTCAAGTTCGAGTTGTTTCAGACGCTTGAGATATTGAGCGGGTGAAAGATTGCTTTGGTCACGGCGTAAAAATTCGATGGCCAGCTGGGTGGGATTAAGTTGAGTAGACATAGCATCCTCGCTTTAGACAAGACCTGCACAGTATACCACCGTTTACTGTGCAGATAATAACCAAAAGCAATATGCATCACACTTTTCTGGTGACAACGTCACAAAATGGCGGTCGTCAATCGTGATGAACAACACAAACGCCCTTTCTCATCGAAGATTTCGATCTGCCAGACCTGATGCCGTGAACCGAGATGCAGCGGTTTACAAACGCCGCGTACCCGCCCTTCTCGTGCTGAGCGAACATGGTTAGCATTGACTTCCAGGCCAACCACTTTTTGCTCGCCTTCGGTACATAAATAACCGGCAACGGAGCCGATACTCTCGGCCAATACTACGGACGCCCCGCCATGTAGCAGCCCAAAAGGCTGCTTTGTCCGCGAGTCTACCGGCATTGTTGCTTCCAGCGTTTCATCACCAATATGTTCAAAACGAATATCCAGCAGCCCCACCATGTTTCCTTCACCCATGGCATTCAGTGCTTCAAGGGTGATTTTACGTTTCCATATCATTTAATAATCTCCAGTAATGCCTGCACGGGATGGCGTACCCCCGTCCCTTCAACCCGTTTAACCTGGCTGCGGCAAGAATACCCGGTCGCCAGACAGCGATTACGCGGCAGACGCTGCATTGCCTGATGCCAGGATAACTCATAGATCCCGAGCGAGTGTTTATGGTTTTTCGCCTCATGTCCGTAAGTTCCTGCCATGCCGCAGCAACCCACGCTGACATTTTCCAGTTTCGCGCCAAAACGGGCAAATATCGCGGCCCATTGTGCTGGCGCGCCCGGCAGAGCAGTGACCTCAGTACAGTGACCAAAGAAATACCATGATTCACCGCTGACTGCTGTCACTGGCTGTGACTGAAGCGCGCTTGCCAGCCATTCATTCGCCAGTAAGACGTTAAACTCGCCACGCGCCTCGCCCAGAACCAGTTTATATTCATCGCGATAACAGAGCACCAGAGCCGGATCGACACCCACCATTGGCATCCCCAGTTTCGCCATGCGGTTAAGGAAATCCGCCGTCTTTTTCGCCGTCTTCGCAAACCGATTAAGAAAGCCTTTGATATGCTGCGCTTTACCATTCGGTGAGAATGGCAACAGCACCGGCTGGAAACCTAATTTTTCGACCAGACGAACAAAATCCGCCACCACGTGCGCATCGTAATAACTGGTGAAAGGATCCTGCACTACCAGAACCGTGCGTGCTTTCTGCTCTGAACTGAGCACTTCAAGCTGTTCCAGCGTCATGTTTGCCGAGCGATGCCCCACCATTTGTTGTTGCAGCGACGGCACTGAAAGCAGCGGCAAATCGACCATACCGATGTGTTTTTCCGAGAGTTTTCGCACCAGCGGCTGGTTAATGAAGAAGTTAAAAGTCTTTGGCGCACGCGCCATCAGCGGTGCGTAACTTTCGACCGTTGCCACCAGATGATCGCGCAATGGGCGTAGATAACGCGTGTGATAGAGTTGCAAGAAACGAGAGCGAAACTCCGGTACGTCAATTTTGATCGGACACTGAGTCGAACACGCTTTACAGGCCAGGCAGCCCGACATTGCCTCTTTGACTTCGTGCGAGAAGTCATATTCGCCTTTATTTGCATGCCAGCTATTGCGCATACGGGCAATTAACGTGCGCAAGCTGACGCCAGACTCTGGTAGCTCTTGCTCCAGTTTTAGAGGATCAACGCCGCGATCCGCCAGCAAACGTAACCATTCACGCACCAGCGTTGCACGCCCTTTCGGTGAATGAATCCGGTTCTGAGTAATCTTCATTGACGGACACATCGGGCTGCGGGCATCAAAGTTGAAGCACAAACCGTTGCCATTACATTCCATAGCGCCGCGCCACTGCTGGCGTACCGCGATGGGGATTTGTCGGTCATACGTGCCACGCTTTACCGCGTCCACTTTCATCATTGGCGCGTCAATACCTTCTGGCGGGCAGATTTTCCCAGGGTTTAGTCGGTTATGCGGATCAAACGCCGCTTTAACCTTGCGTAGCTCTGCGAAAAGCTCTTCACCGAAAAACGCCGGACTGTATTCGGCACGAAAACCTTTACCGTGCTCGCCCCACAACAAGCCACCGTATTTTGCAGTCAGCGCCACCACGTCATCAGAGATTTGCTTCATCAACATCTCTTGTTGCGGATCGCACATATCCAGTGCCGGACGGACGTGCAAAACACCAGCGTCGACGTGGCCAAACATGCCATAACTTAAACCGTGGCTGTCGAGCAGTGCGCGAAATTCAGCAATATAATCTGCCAGATGTTCCGGCGGCACGCAGGTATCTTCGGCAAATGGAATCGGTTTGGCTGCACCTTTGGCATTGCCGAGCAGGCCGACGGCTTTTTTGCGCATTGCATAAATACGTTCAACACCTGCCAGCTCACTGCACACCTGCCAGCCGATCACCCCTGCCTGCTGGCTGGCAGTCAGTTCATCTAGCCGCGCACAGAGTGAATTTACCCGCTCGTCAATCAGCGCCTCATCATCTCCGGCAAATTCAACAATGTTCAGCCCGAGCATCTCTTTGTCAGGCACATTGGTAATCAGTTCGCTGACGGAATGCCAGACAATATCTTCCCGCGCCAGATTCAGCACTTTTGAGTCTACCGTCTCTACCGAAAGCGCACGCGCCTCAACCATAAACGGCGCATTACGCAGCGCGGAGTCAAAAGAGTCATATTTGACATTCACCAGACGGCGCACTTTAGGCAAGCGCGTAATATCCAGCCGCGCTTCGGTAATAAAGGCCAGCGTCCCTTCTGATCCGGTCAGAATGCGCGTCAGGTCAAACTCGGTCATTTCATCGTTAAAGACATGGCGCAGATCGTAACCGGTAAGAAAACGGTTAAGTTTGGGGAATTTGTCGATGATTAACTGGCGTTGCTGGCGGCAACGTTGATAGACAGTGTTGTAGATCCGCCCGATAGCGGTATTGGTTTTACCCAACGTTTCAGCAAGTTCGACGGGTAAAGGTTGCGTATCGAGAATATCGCCCCCCAACAACACCGCCCGCACGCCCAGCACGTGATCTGACGTTTTCCCATAGACCAGCGATCCCTGGCCGGAAGCATCAGTATTAATCATCCCGCCGAGCGTTGCCCGGTTACTGGTCGAAAGTTCTGGCGCAAAAAAGTAGCCAAATGGTTTCAGGTACTGATTCAGTTGATCTTTAATCACCCCAGCTTCAACGCGCACCCAACCCTCTTCAGGGTTAATTTCGATGATGCGGTTCATATGGCGGGACATATCAACAATAATCCCCTGGTTGAGCGCCTGACCGTTAGTGCCAGTACCGCCGCCACGCGGGGTGAAGATCAGCGATGAATAGCGTTCCTGCGCGGCCAGACGGGCAATTAACGCCACATCTGCGGTTGAACGCGGAAATACCACCGCATCGGGGAGAAGTTGGTAAATACTGTTGTCGGTCGACATTGTCAGACGATCGGCATAACTTGTCGCCGTATCGCCAGTAAAACCCTGTTGCTCCAGCTCTTGCAAAAAATTAAGCACCAGTTGAACGACGCCGGGTGCCTGGGAAATCTGTGGAATCATTATATTGACCCTTTCCTGCGGTCTGTGATGTAGGTCGATACACTGTTCTTTCAGGCTGCTGCAATAGCGCACTGAAAGGTGATGTTTGTTTACTCTATGGATTTCGAGTTGCAGGAAGGCGGCAAGCGAGTGAACTCCAGGAGCTTACAAAAGTAAGTGACTGGGGTGAACGAACGTAGCCGCAGCACATGCAACTTGAAATACGACGAGTAAATCGTTTGCGTGTTGCCTGAGTTGTTGTACCACATTTTTTTCTAACACGCCCATTAGAATTAAGGGCAGAATCGGCCTGTTAAAAACCGCTGAAATTGCTCATCATTATGCAGGTGAGTTTCGCGTGTTCACGTCGCGTCGACGATTTGACGCACAAAAAAGGTGAAAAGTAGTTATGGTAAATGTTCGTCAGCCCAGGGATGTCGCACAAATTCTGCTTTCGGTGCTGTTTTTAGCCATCATGATTGTGGCATGTCTGTGGATCGTTCAACCCTTTATTCTCGGCTTCGCATGGGCCGGTACGGTGGTTATCGCCACCTGGCCGGTATTGCTACGTTTGCAAAAGATCATGTTTGGCCGCCGCTCTCTCGCCGTTCTGGTGATGACGTTGCTCTTAGTGATGGTGTTTATCATCCCTATTGCTTTGCTGGTTAACAGTATCGTCGACGGCAGCGGCCCGTTAATTAAGGCCATCTCCAGTGGCGATATGACATTACCGGATTTAGCGTGGCTTAATACCATTCCGGTGATTGGCGCGAAGCTGTACGCAGGCTGGCACAATTTGCTGGATATGGGCGGCACGGCAATTATGGCGAAAGTCCGTCCTTATATTGGCACCACTACCACCTGGTTCGTCGGGCAAGCCGCGCATATCGGGCGCTTTATGGTGCATTGTGCCTTGATGCTGCTCTTCAGTGCCCTGTTGTACTGGCGCGGTGAACAGGTGGCGCAAGGCATCCGCCATTTTGCGACCCGTCTGGCGGGCGTTCGCGGTGATGCTGCTGTACTGCTGGCGGCGCAAGCTATCCGCGCAGTGGCGCTGGGCGTTGTGGTGACTGCGTTAGTGCAGGCAGTGCTTGGCGGTATCGGTCTGGCCGTTTCTGGTGTGCCTTACGCAACGCTGCTAACGGTATTAATGATCCTCTCCTGCCTTGTTCAGCTAGGCCCGCTGCCAGTGTTGATTCCGGCGATTATCTGGCTCTACTGGACCGGCGATACCACCTGGGGAACGGTATTGTTAGTGTGGAGTGGTGTGGTTGGCACTCTGGATAACGTCATCCGCCCAATGCTAATTCGCATGGGCGCAGATTTACCGCTGATTCTGATCCTCTCCGGGGTTATTGGTGGTTTGATTGCTTTCGGTATGATCGGTCTGTTTATTGGTCCGGTACTACTGGCTGTTTCCTGGCGTCTGTTTGCCGCGTGGGTTGAAGAAGTTCCGCCGCCGACTGACCAGCCGGAGGAAATTCTCGAAGAGCTGGGCGAAATCGAGAAACCGAATAAGTAAATCACTTATCAGGCGGCTTTGCCGCCTGATTGTTAATCACTGCTAATTAATATTTCATTCCTCCAGTCCGTATTTTCCTGCTCACCGCCATTCAGCTGGTAGTTCCTGTCGCAAATCCTTTACAGTTTTTAAACTAATGAGACGAATCTGATCGACGCAAAAAGTCCGTATGCCTACTATTAGCACACGGTTATAAATCAACATATTGATTTATAAGCATGGAAATCCCCTGAGTGAAACAACGAATTGCTGTGTGTAGTCTTTGCCCATCTCCCACGATGGGCTTTTTTTAACATTTTTTGCTTCATTACCCCGCCTCTCGTTCTTTCCAATAATGTTGCACAAGATACTGTGACTCTCTTCAAGCCGTAAGCAGGCTGATAATGTTATTTATATTTTATTCTTTTTTTCATGCAGCCGTTACACGATGAACGCTTATGAACTCCAGGCACTACGCCATATTTTTGCTATGACCATTGATGAATGCGCGACCTGGATTGCCCTGACGGGCGACAGTGAAAGCTGGCAACAATGGGAGAAAGGCAAAACGGATATTCCTGACGAGATAGTTGAAAAACTTCTGGCAATGCGCCAGCAAAGAAAAAGGCATCTTCACGCCATCATAGAAAAAATAAACAACCGCATCGGCAACAACACCATGCGTTTTTTCCCCAATTTAATCGCATTTCAACATATCTACCCTGAAGGTAATTTTATTGACTGGAAGATTTACCAGTCTGTCGCAGCTGAATTATATGCGCACGATCTGGAACGCCTGTGTTGATATTTTAACGGGATACAACGGACGTCATGACAAAAATAATAAACGGATGCTGACATAACAACAGCAACTTTTTAAGCAATATTGCTAAGTAGATCTTATGAAAAATCCCTACCTCCCTACCGCGCTTGGGTTGTATCTCAATTACCTGGTGCATGGTATGGGTGTCATTTTGATGACTTTAAATATGGCCTCGCTGGAGACGCTCTGGCAGACCAATGCTGCGGGCGTCTCAATTGTCATCTCATCATTAGGCATTGGTCGATTAAGTGTCTTATTTTTTGCAGGATTACTATCCGATCGTTTTGGCCGACGTCCTTTTATCATCATGGGGATATGCTGCTATCTGATGTTCTTTTTCGGCATTCTGCATGCAAATAACATTATCATCGCGTATGTATTTGGTTTTCTCGCCGGTATGGCAAATAGTTTTCTTGATGCAGGCACCTACCCCAGCCTGATGGAAGCTTTTCCTCGCTCGCCTGGCACAGCCAATATTTTAATTAAAGCCTTTGTCTCCAGCGGACAATTTTTATTGCCGCTAATTATCAGCCTGTTAGTGTGGGCTGAACTGTGGTTCGGTTGGTCTTTTATGATTGCCGCAGCAATTATGATCGTTAACGGTCTGTTTTTATATCGCTGTACCTTTCCACCACATCCGGGACGTCGCTTACCTGAAGTAAAGAAACCCACCACCGCCGCGAAGCATCGTTGCTCAATTATCGATTTAGCCAGCTATACCTTATACGGCTATATCTCAATGGCAACCTTTTATCTGGTAAGTCAGTGGCTGGCACAATACGGACAATTTGTCGCCGGTATGTCTTACACCATGTCGATCAAATTACTCAGTATCTATACCGTAGGGTCGCTACTTTGTGTATTTATTACCGCGCCACTCATTAGCAAAGCGGTTCGTTCAACAACATTGTTGATGCTGTACACTTTTATCTCATTTATCGCCCTGCTCACCGTCTGCCTGCATCCCACATTTTATGTGGTGATAATATTTGCTTTTGTCATCGGTTTTACCTCCGCAGGTGGTGTTGTACAAATTGGCCTGACGTTAATGGCGGAACGTTTTCCCCATGCCAAAGGAAAAGCAACGGGGATCTATTACAGTGCGGGCAGCATTGCAACATTTACCATTCCGTTGATTACGGCTCATCTTTCGCAAAGAAGTATTGCCGATATTATGTGGTTCGATACCGCCATCGCTGCTATCGGCTTTTTACTGGCGCTGTTTATTGGCGTACGCAGTCGAAAAGAAGCACAACATCCATCATTAACGGAAAATGTCGCTACTGGTGCGTAATGCAATATTCTTATAAGGTCATGCAAGATATTACGGATAAATTATTCTTCCTGCGCTAATTAAGGAAAATCGCGATCAAAAACAAACTATTACATGCAATATTCCTGGAAACATAAACTTTATGCCATGTACCCAGAGAAAATCATCTTCAGTATAGTGATTATGAAAACCGTCGAAATACAACACGGACGGTAACAAAATTATCTTTCAGCAAGGAGCTGTGAAAATGTCTCAAAATAAGGCTTTCAGCACGCCATTT
Organism: Escherichia sp. E1130; assembly: GCF_005781065.1. Lineage (NCBI taxonomy): Bacteria > Pseudomonadati > Pseudomonadota > Gammaproteobacteria > Enterobacterales > Enterobacteriaceae > Escherichia > Escherichia sp. E1130. The sequence continues at coordinate 35,074 of NZ_VATL01000017.1, read as the reverse complement.
ATCCTGGCTGTCCTTTGTGTATACTTCAGCTATTTCCTACATGGCATTAGTGTTATTACGCTTGCACAAAACATGTCATCTCTGGCAGAAAAGTTTTCTACCGATAACGCCGGTATCGCCTATTTAATTTCTGGTATCGGTCTGGGCCGTCTGATAAGTATTTTATTCTTCGGTGTAATCTCCGATAAATTTGGTCGACGAGCAGTAATATTCATGGCCGTTGCCATGTATATGCTGTTTTTCTTTGGTATTCCGGCCTGCCCAAGTTTAGCTCTCGCTTACGGTCTGGCAGTGTGCGTTGGTATCGCCAACTCAGCCCTGGATACCGGTGGATATCCGGCGTTGATGGAATGCTTCCCGAAAGCCTCGGGTTCAGCCGTAATATTGGTTAAGGCGATGATATCGTTCGGGCAAATGCTCTATCCGATGCTGGTGAGTTATATGCTGTTGAATAACATCTGGTACGGTTATGGGCTGATTATCCCAGGCATCGTATTTGTGCTGATCACGCTGATGCTATTGAAAAGTAAATTCCCAGGCCAGTTGGTGGATGCCAGCGTAGCTGGTGAACTACCGCAAATGAACAGTAAGCCGTTAGTCTGGCTGGAAGGTGTTTCATCGGTGTTGTTCGGTGTTGCCGCATTCTCGACCTTTTATGTAATTGTCGTGTGGATGCCCAAATATGCGATGGCGTTTGCCGGTATGTCGGAAGCTGAGGCATTAAAAACCATCTCTTATTACAGTATGGGTTCGCTGGTCTGTGTCTTTATTTTTGCCGCACTATTGAAAAAAATGGTGCGTCCCATCTGGGCTAACGTGTTTAACTCAGCACTGGCAACGGTAACCGCCGCTATCATTTACCTGTACCCTTCTCCACTAGTCTGTAATGCCGGGGCTTTTGTCATCGGTTTCTCTGCTGCTGGCGGTATTTTACAGCTTGGCGTTTCAGTCATGTCCGAGTTTTTTCCAAAAAGCAAAGCCAAAGTCACCAGTATTTATATGATGATGGGTGGTCTGGCCAACTTTGTTATTCCGTTGATTACCGGTTATCTGTCGAATATCGGCCTGCAATACATCATCGTTCTCGATTTTACTTTCGCGCTTCTGGCCCTGATTACCGCAATTATTGTTTTCATCCGCTATTACCGCGTTTTCATTATTCCTGAAAATGATGTCCGGTTTGGCGAACGCAATCTTAGCACCCCGGTTAAACACAATTAAGCAAAGAAATTAGAGGAGTTAATTATGGATGTTACCGCTAAATACGAATTGATTGGCCTGATGGCCTATCCTATCCGCCACAGTTTATCGCCTGAAATGCAAAACAAAGCCTTAGAAAAAGCGGGATTGCCATTTACCTATATGGCCTTTGAAGTGGATAACGATAGCTTTGCCGGAGCAATTGAAGGCTTAAAAGCCTTAAAAATGCGCGGAACCGGTGTGTCGATGCCTAACAAACAACTGGCGTGTGAATATGTTGATGAATTAACACCAGCGGCCAAACTGGTTGGCGCTATCAATACCATCGTCAATGATGACGGCTACCTGCGCGGCTATAACACCGACGGCACGGGCCATATTCGCGCCATTAAAGAGAGCGGTTTTGATATCAAAGGCAAAACGATGGTGCTGCTAGGTGCCGGTGGTGCCTCAACGGCGATTGGCGCGCAAGGCGCGATTGAAGGTTTAAAAGAGATTAAAATCTTCAACCGTCGGGATGAATTCTTCGACAAAGCCCTCGCCTTCGCACAACGGGTCAACGAAAACACCGATTGTGTCGTCACCGTGACCGATCTCGCCGATCAGCAAGCCTTTGCTGAAGCCCTGGCTTCCGCCGACATTTTAACCAACGGCACAAAAGTGGGTATGAAGCCTCTTGAAAATGAATCATTAGTTAACGATATCAGTTTGTTACATCCAGGACTGCTGGTCACTGAATGCGTGTATAACCCGCATATGACGAAGTTATTGCAGCAGGCGCAACAAGCAGGTTGCAAAACGATTGATGGATACGGCATGTTGTTGTGGCAAGGGGCTGAACAGTTCACGTTATGGACTGGCAAAGATTTCCCTCTGGAATACGTTAAACAGGTCATGGGGTTCGGCGCCTGACAGGCTGACCGCGTGCAGAAAGGGTAAAAAATGAAAACCGTAACTGTAAAAGATCTCGTCATTGGTACGGGCGCACCAAAAATCATCGTCTCGCTGATGGCGAAAGATATCGCCAGCGTGAAATCCGAAGCTCTCGCCTATCGTGAAGCGGACTTTGATATTCTGGAATGGCGTGTGGACCACTTTGCCGACCTCTCCAGCGTGGAGTCTGTCATGGCCGCGGCAAAAATCCTCCGTGAGGTAATGCCAGAAAAACCGCTGCTGTTTACCTTCCGTAGCGCTAAAGAAGGCGGCGAGCAGGCGATTTCTACTGAGGCTTATATTGCACTCAATCGCGCAGCCATCGACAGCGGTCTGGTCGATATGATCGATCTGGAGTTATTTACCGGCGACGATCAGGTTAAAGAAACCGTCGCCTATGCACATGCGCATGATGTGAAGGTTGTCATGTCCAACCATGACTTCCACAAAACGCCGGAAGCCGAAGAGATTATTGCCCGTTTGCGTAAAATGCAGTCCTTCGACGCTGATATTCCTAAAATTGCGTTGATGCCGCAAAGCACCAGTGATGTCCTGACGTTGCTTGCCGCTACCCTGGAGATGCAGGAGCAGTATGCCGATCGTCCAATCATCACGATGTCGATGGCAAAAACTGGCGTAATTTCCCGTTTGGCTGGTGAAGTATTTGGTTCAGCCGCAACGTTTGGTGCAGTAAAAAAAGCCTCTGCGCCTGGGCAAATATCGGTGAATGATTTGCGCACAGTATTAACTATTTTGCACCAGGCGTAATAAATAACGTACCGGCGGGAGTAACCTTCCCCGCCGTATCAAAAAAATATTTTTAAAGAGTATTTGATAAAAATATTCTGTGGGTATCTGTGCGCTATTTTTAATGCTTGCGCAGAGAAATCCACACCTGAATCAGGAAAAAATAATGAAACCTGTAAAACCACCTCGTATTAATGGACGAGTGCCAGTCCTGTCGGCACAGGAAGCGGTAAGTTATATTCCCGACGAAGCAACACTTTGTGTATTAGGTGCAGGTGGCGGTATTCTGGAAGCCACCACATTAATTACCGCTCTTGCTGACAAATATAAACAAACCCAGACACCGCGTAATTTAGCGATTATTAGTCCAACAGGGCTTGGCGATCGCGCCGATCGTGGTATTAGTCCGCTGGCGCAAGAAGGTCTGGTGAAATGGGCCTTATGCGGCCATTGGGGACAATCACCGCGTATTTCTGAACTCGCAGAACAAAATAAAATTGTTGCCTATAACTATCCACAAGGTGTGCTCACTCAAACATTGCGCGCTGCTGCTGCCCACCAGCCAGGAATTATTAGCGATATTGGTATCGGAACGTTTGTCGACCCTCGCCAACAAGGCGGCAAACTGAATGAAGTGACTAAAGAAGATCTGATTAAACTGGTCGAGTTTGATAATAAAGAATATCTCTATTACAAAGCGATCGCGCCAGATATTGCCTTTATTCGCGCCACCACCTGCGACAGCGAAGGCTACGCAACCTTTGAAGATGAAGTGATGTATCTCGACGCATTGGTTATTGCCCAAGCGGTGCACAATAACGGCGGTATCGTGATGATGCAGGTGCAGAAGATGGTTAAGAAAGCCACGCTGCATCCTAAAGCTGTCCGTATTCCAGGTTATCTTATCGATATTGTGGTGGTCGATCCGGACCAAACCCAACTGTATGGCGGTGCGCCAGTTAATCGTTTTATTTCTGGTGACTTCACACTGGATGACAGTACCCAACTTAGCTTGCCTCTTAATCAGCGTAAATTAGTCGCGCGGCGCGCATTGTTTGAAATGCGCAAAGGTGCAGTGGGTAATGTCGGTGTCGGTATTGCCGACGGTATTGGTCTGGTCGCCCGGGAAGAAGGTTGTGCTGATGACTTTATTCTGACGGTGGAAACAGGCCCAATTGGCGGTATTACTTCGCAAGGTATCGCCTTTGGCGCGAACGTGAATACCCGCGCCATTCTGGATATGACTTCCCAGTTCGATTTTTACCACGGCGGTGGTCTGGATGTCTGTTATTTGAGTTTTGCCGAAGTCGACCAGCACGGTAACGTCGGGGTGCATAAATTCAATGGCAAAATCATGGGTACAGGTGGATTTATTGATATCAGTGCCACCTCGAAGAAAATCATTTTCTGCGGCACGTTAACTGCGGGCAGTTTAAAAACAGAAATTGCCGATGGTAAATTAAATATCGTCCAGGAAGGACGGGTAAATAAATTTATCCGTGAACTTCCGGAAATTACTTTTAGCGGAAAAATCGCGCTCGAACGGGGACTGGATGTTCGTTACATCACCGAACGCGCTGTATTCACCCTGAAAGAAGACGGCCTGCATTTAATCGAAATTGCCCCTGGCGTCGATTTGCAAAAAGATATTCTCGACAAAATGGATTTCACCCCAGTTATTTCACCAGAACTGAGAATGATGGACGAAAGATTATTTATCGATGCGGCGATGGGTTTTGTCCTGCCTGAAGCGGCTCATTAACAGGAGTATCACGATGGATTTTTCTTTAACTGAAGAACAAGAACTGCTGCTGGCCAGTATTCGCGAACTGATTACAACTAACTTTCCGGAAGAGTATTTCCGCACCTGCGATCAAAACGGTACATATCCGCGTGAGTTTATGCGGGCGCTGGCAGATAACGGCATTTCTATGCTTGGCGTGCCGGAAGAGTTCGGCGGCATCCCTGCGGATTACGTCACCCAGATGCTGGCGCTGATGGAAGTGTCAAAATGCGGTGCTCCGGCGTTTTTGATTACCAACGGTCAGTGTATTCACAGCATGCGCCGTTTTGGTTCTGAGGAGCAGCTACGTAAAACGGCAGAAAGTACCCTGGAAACCGGCGACCCTGCCTATGCCCTGGCGTTGACGGAACCAGGCGCTGGCTCAGATAACAACAGCGCCACCACCACTTACACGCGTAAAAATGGCAAGGTTTACATCAACGGACAGAAAACCTTCATCACCGGTGCGAAAGAGTACCCGTATATGCTGGTGTTGGCGCGCGATCCAGAACCGAAAGATCCGAAAAAAGCCTTCACCCTGTGGTGGGTTGAGTCCAGTAAGCCCGGCATTAAGATCAATCCGCTGCATAAAATCGGCTGGCATATGCTTAGCACCTGCGAAGTTTATCTCGACAACGTGGAAGTTGAAGAGAGCGACATGGTAGGCGAAGAAGGAATGGGTTTCCTCAATGTGATGTACAACTTTGAGATGGAGCGCCTGATCAACGCCGCGCGCAGCACTGGCTTTGCCGAATGCGCATTCGAAGATGCCGCCCGCTATGCCAACCAGCGTATCGCTTTTGGTAAGCCAATTGGTCATAACCAGATGATCCAGGAAAAACTGGCGCTGATGGCGATTAAGATCGACAACATGCGCAACATGGTGTTGAAAGTGGCATGGCAAGCCGATCAGCATCAGTCACTGCGCACCAGCGCGGCGCTGGCAAAACTGTACTGCGCACGCACTGCAATGGAAGTCATTGATGATGCAATTCAAATCATGGGCGGGTTGGGCTACACCGATGAGGCACGCGTCTCCCGCTTCTGGCGTGATGTCCGCTGTGAACGGATTGGCGGTGGTACTGACGAGATTATGATTTACGTTGCAGGTCGGCAGATCCTGAAAGATTACCAGAATAAATAATCTTCAGGCGGCGCAGCTTCTGACAAAAACTGCGCCGTCAGATTTATCCGGCAAGACTTACAGGTTCAGAAAATTCAGATAAGATTTCTTGTTCAGCAAAACAATTTTTAAATTGTTTGCGGTAATCACTGGGAGAACAGCCAACATGGCGCAAAAACAGTTTGGCAAAATGATCGACATTTTCATAACCCACGCGCCAGGAGATTTCTGCCTGCGACAAATCGGTATTGGTCAGCAACCATTTCGCTTCCGTCATACGCCGTTGAATGACGTAGTTAATGGGAGAAATTCGATACTCTTTAGTAAATTCATGACAAATATAACTGACGCTGGCACGAAATTTTTTCGATAACTGTTCTAAAGTGATTTTTTCGCGGTAATTATTATTAAGATAAAAGAGAATATCTTTTATCAGGACATCTTTTTTAATATATCCCTGCTCCGAACGATAGGCATTTTTAAAGTTTTCGTAATAGAGAATCGCTAACGTATAGGAAAATGCATCCCACACTGAAGATGTGTTGCCATTTTTACTTTGCGGTAAAATCACACTTAATTCATTAAAAAGCGTTTTGATAACCTCTTTTCCCTGCCCTGCGGCAATTACCGGACAAGAATGCGGTTGCAGTAACTGATTTTCTTCTGCGCCCTGAAACTGAAAACCGTAAAGCGCACAGGTACAAGTCGTTGCCGGGTCGTTAGCATCTGAGGCCACCGCGTGCAGTCTGCCACGCTCTATCACCACAATGTCATCGGCATGTGCCACATATAACGAAGAATCAATGGTAAACCTTGCCACCCCTTTCTTAACATAAATCAGCTCGGTTTCATTATCATGAACGTGATGTCCCGACTCCCATTTAGGATCGTCACTAAACGCAAAGCGCGAAAGTCGTGGCGTTTTACCGGCGACAAACAGCGTTTCGCTGGCATTATCAAAACAGCGTTGATACATGACAACCTCCCTATTCCATGAGCAAGCAAAAACAATATATGCCGGATAAAATACGGCGTGTATTGCGGTTATACAACCGCATTTAGCGAGAGCTAAACAAGATTATTTACATTGAATGCAAGATAGTACGTAAACGATGGCATAATATTGCCACTTATTGTGCTTTTGTTTTAACGATCTCATTTTTTTTGCAAGATTGTTTGCAAGGAAAACAGATTGCTCCGTCGAAAACCCCGCCCTGCTATCGCACACTATTTTCAGACCATTTTTACCTTCCATCGGAGATGGTTCCGTATGCGACCCACAGGAGAAATCATGAAAATAATAACCTGCTTTAAGCTGGTGCCTGAAGAACAGGACATTGTTGTCACTCCCGAGTACACCCTCAATTTCGACAATGCCGACGCCAAAATTAGCCAGTTCGATTTCAATGCCATTGAAGCCGCAAGCCAGCTTGCAACGGATGATGATGAGATAGCCGCGCTGACCGTTGGCGGTTCATTGTTGCAGAACTCAAAAGTGCGTAAAGACGTGTTATCCCGCGGACCGCACTGTCTGTACATGGTGCAGGATGCCCAGCTTGAGCATGCACTGCCTCTCGATACCGCAAAGGCGCTGGCGGCAGCAGTTGAAAAAATCGGCTTCGATTTACTGATCTTTGGTGAAGGTTCCGGCGATCTTTATGCCCAGCAGGTTGGCTTGCTGGTCGGAGAAATTCTGCAACTTCCGGTGATTAATGCTGTGAGTGCTATTCAGCGTCAGGGCAATACACTGGGGATTGAACGCACGCTTGAAGATGAAGTTGAAGTGATCGAACTCTCTGTTCCAGCCGTGCTGTGCGTCACGTCAGATATTAACGTGCCACGCATTCCATCGATGAAAGCCATTCTCGGCGCGGGCAAAAAAACGGTACATCAGTGGCAGGCGAGTGATATCGGCTGGAGCCAGGCCACGCCGCTTGCTGAACTGATCGGCGTTCGCGTACCGCCGCAAACAGAACGCAAACACATCATTCTCGATAACGATTCGCCGGAAGCCATTGCCGAGCTGGCGGAACATCTGAAGAAAGCCCTGAACTAAAGCCTACGGAGAAGAAACGATGAGTCAATTAAACAACGTCTGGGTCTTTAGCGATAATCCTGAACGTTATGCCGAACTGTTTGGCGGCGCGCAGCAATGGGGCCAACAGGTGTATGCCATTGTACAAAATACCGACCAGGCACAGGCCGTTATGCCTTATGGTCCAAAATGTATTTATGTTCTTGAGCAAAACGATGCTCTGCAACGCACTGAAAATTACGCTGAAAGCATTGCTGCCCTGCTGAAAGATAAACACCCCTCTATGTTGCTGTTGGCCGCAACGAAACGCGGTAAAGCGCTGGCAGCACGGTTAAGTGTGCAACTGAATGCGGCGCTGGTGAACGATGCCACTGCGGTTGATGTGGTCGATGGTCACGTTTGCGCCGAGCACCGTATGTATGGCGGGCTCGCGTTCGCCCAGGAAAAGATCAATAGCCCGCTGGCGATCATTACCCTTGCGCCCGGTGTTCAGGAACCTTGCACCAGTGACGCCTCGCATCAGTGTCCGATTGAAACTGTGCCTTACGTTGCTCCGCGTCATGAAATTCTTAGTCGCGAACGCCGTGCGAAAGCGGCAAGCAGCGTGGACCTGAGCAAAGCAAAACGCGTGGTCGGCGTCGGTCGTGGTCTGGCAGCACAGGATGACCTGAAAATGGTCCACGAACTGGCAGCGGCACTCAATGCTGACGTCGGTTGTTCACGCCCGATTGCCGAAGGCGAGAACTGGATGGAGCGTGAACGTTATATCGGTGTCTCCGGCGTGTTGCTGAAATCCGACCTCTACCTGACGCTGGGGATCTCCGGGCAGATCCAACATATGGTTGGCGGCAATGGCGCAAAAGTGATTGTCGCCATCAATAAAGATAAAAATGCGCCAATCTTCAACTATGCCGACTACGGTCTGGTGGGCGATATCTACAAAGTCGTCCCTGCCCTGATTAGCCAGTTGAGTCGCTAATTCCCTTTCAACTACATCTCCCGCTGTGAAGACAGCGGGAAGGGAGCATAACGCATGTCGGATGACAAATTTGATGCCATTGTGGTCGGTGCGGGCGTTGCCGGTAGCGTTGCCGCATTGGTCATGGCGCGAGCCGGACTGGATGTCCTGGTGATCGAACGCGGCGACAGTGCCGGATGTAAAAATATGACCGGCGGGCGTCTTTATGCCCACACGCTTGAAGCGATCATTCCCGGCTTTGCTGCATCAGCGCCGGTAGAACGCAAAGTCACACGCGAGAAAATCTCCTTCTTAACCGAAGAGAGCGCGGTTACCCTCGATTTTCACCGCGAGCAGCCAGATGTTCCGCAACACGCTTCTTATACCGTATTGCGCAATCGTCTCGACCCGTGGTTGATGGAACAAGCCGAACAGGCGGGTGCGCAGTTTATCCCGGGCGTTCGCGTCGATGCGCTGGTTCGTGAAGGTAACAAGGTCACTGGCGTCCAGGCCGGGGATGATATTCTCGAAGCCAATGTGGTGATTCTGGCTGATGGCGTTAATTCAATGCTTGGCCGTTCGCTGGGAATGGTTCCCGCCTCCGATCCGCATCATTACGCTGTTGGCGTTAAAGAAGTCATTGGCCTCACGCCGGAGCAAATCAACGATCGCTTTAACGTCACTGACGATGAAGGTGCCGCCTGGCTGTTTGCCGGTTCCCCGTCTGACGGTCTGATGGGCGGCGGATTCATCTACACCAATCACGATTCCGTATCGTTGGGTCTGGTTTGTGGATTGGGTGATATCGCCCATGCGCAAAAAAGCGTGCCGCAAATGCTGGAGGATTTTAAACAGCACCCCGCCATTCGCCCACTGATTAGCGGTGGCAAACTGCTTGAATATTCCGCGCATATGGTGCCGGAAGGCGGTCTGGCAATGGTGCCGCAACTGGTTAACGATGGTGTGATGATCGTCGGTGACGCCGCCGGCTTCTGCCTCAATCTGGGCTTTACGGTTCGCGGAATGGATTTAGCCATCGCATCGGCCCAGGCGGCTGCCACAACGGTGATTGCCGCCAAAGAACGCGCGGATTTTTCTGCCACTAGTCTGGCGCAATACAAACGCGAGCTGGAACAAAGCTGTGTTATGCGTGATATGCAGCATTTTCGCAAGATCCCAGCGCTGATGGAAAACCCGCGCCTGTTTAGTCAGTATCCGCGCATGGTCGCCGATATCATGAACGATATGTTCACTATTGACGGCAAACCAAACCAGCCGGTACGAAAAATGATTCTCGGACATGCGAAGAAAATCGGGCTGATTAATCTGCTGAAAGATGGCATTAAGGGGGCAACCGCGCTATGAGCCAGAACGCTACGGTCAACGTTGACGTCAAATTAGGCGTCAACAAATTCCATGTTGATGAGGGCCACCCACATATCATTCTGGCGGCAAATCCCGACATCAATGAATTTCAAAAATTAATGAAAGCCTGCCCTGCCGGACTGTATAAGCAGGATGACGCGGGAAACATTCATTTTGATTCCGCCGGTTGTCTGGAGTGCGGCACCTGTCGGGTGCTGTGCGGCAACACTATTCTCGAACAATGGCAATACCCCGCAGGCACCTTCGGTATTGATTTCCGTTACGGCTAATTACGCTTCCCACAGGCCCGCACATCGGGCCTGACGTTCTGTTTCGAGAGTTCAAAATGAAAGTGACATTAACGTTTAACGCGCAGCGTCGTGCAGCCTATCGACAACAAGGATTGTGGGGCGATGCTTCGCTGGCCGACTACTGGCGGCAGACTGCATGCGCGATGCCAGACAAAATAGCCGTTGTCGATAATCATGGCGAATCGTACACCTATAGCGCACTCGATCACGCTGCGAACTGTCTGGCAAGCTGGTTACTGGATAACGGTATTGAATCGGGCGATCGTATCGCTTTTCAATTGCCTGGCTGGTGTGAATTTACTGTTATCTATCTTGCCTGCCTGAAAACCGGTGCGGTTTCCGTGCCGTTGTTGCCTTCCTGGCGAGAAGCTGAACTGGTGTGGGTGCTCAATAAGTGTCAGGCAAAAATATTTTTTGCACCGACATTGTTTAAACAAACGCGTCCGGTAGATTTAATCCTGCCACTGCAAAATCAGCTTCCACAACTACAACAGATCGTCGGCGTGGATAAGCTGGCCCCCGCCACCTCGTCTCTCTCGTTAAGTCAGATTATTGCCGACAATCCCCCGCTGGCCGTCGCAACATCGGTCCACGGCGATGAATTAGCGGCGGTGCTATTTACCTCCGGAACTGAGGGCATGCCAAAGGGCGTGATGCTAACGCATAATAATATTCTCGCCAGCGAGCGGGCTTATTGCGCGCGGCTGAATCTGACCTGGCTGGATGTCTTTATGATGCCTGCACCACTCGGTCACGCGACGGGGTTTCTGCATGGTGTAACAGCGCCGTTTTTGATTGGCGCCCGCAGCGTGTTATTAGATATTTTTACCCCGGAAGCCTGTCTCTCGCTGCTTGAGCAACAACGTTGTACCTGTATGCTCGGCGCAACGCCGTTTGTTTATGACCTTTTGAATCTACTTGAGAAACAGCCTGCCGACCTTTCTGCGCTGCGTTTCTTTCTTTGCGGCGGCACCACGATCCCCAAAAAAGTGGCGCGTGAATGCCAGCAACGCGGCATTAAATTATTAAGCGTTTATGGTTCCACGGAAAGCTCGCCACATGCAGTGGTGAATCTCGACGATCCTTTGTCGCGCTTTATGCACACCGATGGTTACGCTGCCGCTGGGGTGGAAATTAAAGTGGTCGATGATGCACGCAAGACCTTACCGCCAGGTTGCGAAGGTGAAGAGGCTTCGCGTGGCCCTAATGTGTTTATGGGTTATTTTGATGAACCTGAATTAACCGCCCGTGCGCTGGATGAAGAGGGCTGGTATTACAGTGGCGATCTCTGCCGCATGGATGAGGCTGGCTATATAAAAATTACCGGACGCAAGAAAGATATTATTGTTCGCGGCGGCGAAAATATTAGCAGCCGTGAAGTGGAAGATATTTTATTGCAGCATCCTAAAATTCACGATGCCTGTGTGGTTGCGATGCCCGATGAACGTTTAGGTGAACGTTCATGCGCTTATGTCGTGCTGAAAGCGCCGCATCATTCATTATCGCTGGAAGATGTAGTGGCATTTTTTAGCCGTAAACGGGTCGCGAAATATAAATACCCTGAACATATCGTGGTGATCGAAAAACTGCCGCGCACGGCCTCCGGTAAAATACAAAAATTTTTGTTACGCAAAGATATTCTTCAACGGCTGGAACAAACATGCGTTGAGGCATAATTCATAAATAATAAAGCACCTTATACGCAAGGTGCTTTATTCAATCCCGATTAACCACGTCCGACATATGGCATATTATTTGCCATAATCGTTATTTCCAGCACGTTCGTGGTTACTGGCAACTGGGCCATCATCTGAATGGCTGCTGCAACATCAGCAACATTCATCATATCTTCCGCTTTAATAGCGCCATCTGCCTGATAAACGCCCTTACGCATCCGATTCGATAATGTCGTTTCCGCATTGCCGATATTAATTTGCCCGCAAGCGATATTAAATTTGCGACAATCAAGGGAAATGGCCTTGGTCAACCCGGTAACAGCATGTTTCGACGCAGTGTATGCCGCAGTATAAAGGCGCGGTGTCAGTGCGGAAATCGACGCATTGTTAATAATGCGTCCTCCCATTGGCTGCTGCGCCTTCATGATTTTAATCGCTTCTTTCGAACACAAAAATGTCGAGTGAATATTGGCGTTAAACACGCGTGTCCACTCAGTAAACTCAACCTCTTCAATACTTTTTGCCGGACTATTATTGCCCGCATTATTGAACAAAAGATCCAGTCGACCAAAACGAGCCTTAATCTCGGCAAATAGTGCAACGACAGCGGACTCATCCGTGACATCAGCAACCAGAGGAATAAAGCGTCCCTTGGCTAATCCTTGTGCACATTGCTGTAAGGTTTCTTCGTTACGCGCGGCAACAATAACAGTATATCCAATGTCATAGAGTGCCTTTGCTGCCGCGTAGCCGATACCTTTACTTCCCCCTGTCACCAGGGCAATTTTTGTCATAGCCAGCTCCGCCTATAATAAACTCATGTCGATTTTCACGACTGTTTTTTTGATTTTCTCCACGTTATCGACTTTATAACATGCCCGATGTACCTCTTCCGGGAAGACCACCACAAACTGTCCTGGTGTCAACGTGATTATCCGATCATTAATACGTTCATCAGCATAAAAAATAACGTCACGGTCGCCCAGGTGGCTTTCTACAACCGAGTTTTCTCCATCATCAAAATCCACACAAATCCGCTCTTCTCCGGCAATTAAGAAATGGACATCAAGATATTTACGATGAACTTCTGGTCGGCATTCATGTAGTGGTTTAGTCATCGGTTCAACCACGGTATAAAATATTGAGTCATCCTGAATAAAAACCTTTTCCCCCACAGGAACACTATTCAGCTCATGCTGTGAAAGATACTCAATGACACGAGCAATGACAGGATGAAATGTCCGCTTTTGTTGTTCACTAAGATACGCGATATCACCATAAATCATATTTCCCGCCTTATTGAGTAACAGGGGTAATAACTGGCTGTTCGCTAAAGAAAGCCTGTAAGTTATCAAAAACCAAATCTGCCATTGCATTAAACGTTTCGCTCGTACCACTGGCGATATGTGGCGTCAGGACAACGTTATCCAGCGACATTAATTGTTCTGGCACATGTGGTTCGTTGGCATAAACGTCCAGTGCCGCACCAGCAATGATGTTATTTTGCAGAGCATCAATCAGATCGGTTTCGTTCACCACTGATCCCCGGGAAATACTGATCAAATGTCCGGTTTTCCCCAGAGCCTGCAGCACAGTTTTGTCGATAACGCCGCGTGTACTTACCCCGCCTGGCAGCGTCAGAACGAGGAAGTCCACCGCTTGCGCCAGAGAAACCAGCGAATCATGCGCCGTCCATTCAGGTTTGTTATGCGGTTTTGGGTCGAAATAGTGAATTTCCATTTCAAATGCTGCTGCACGGCGGGCTACAGCATTACCAATGTTCCCCAGACCAACAATTCCGCAACGTTTACCACTCACTTTCGTCGCCATCGGGAAACGCCCTTCGTTTGGCCAACGACCGTCACGAACATAACGATCGGCAATGTTAATACGTCGGGCAACATTGAGTAACAACGCCATGCCAATGTCTGCAACACAGTCATTAAGCACGCCAGGGGTGTTGGTGACGATAACGCCATGCTCCCTGGCTGCCACGATATCAATAGGGTCATAGCCCACACCATTGCTGGCAATAATCTTCAGATTCGGAAATTTTTCAATTAGCGCCCGAGAAGCTCCCATTACCGGATTACCACTGGTCACCAGCGCCTTAATATCCGGCGCGATCTGCGTGTAAAAAGCGTCTGCGTCGGTCAGTTCCCACAGGCGATATGCGGTGAAGGTAGATTCAACTTTAGCCATTAAGCGGTCGCTTAATTTGCCGACGATCGCCACCTGAATATCTTTTAAGTTCATACACTATTCCTTGATTGATGTTTGCCGCAGGCCACTTACCATAGGCCAAGAATTTTCCACCACACCGCCCCCAGTCCGAACCAGATGACAATGTTCAACAACATGACGATAAAGCCCAGCCGCCACCATTCTCGTTGCGAGACATAGCCAGCGCCGTAATAGATGACTGCGGGTCCGTTGCCATAATGCGAAATGCCGCTCATCAGGTTAGTGACGAACGCCAGTGACAGAGCAGCCATCATCGGCGGCGCGCCTGCAGCAACCGAGACGCTGCCAAAAGCGGCATACATCGCCACTACATGCGGCGTACTTCCGGCAAAGAAATAGTGGGAATAGCAGTAAACTATCAGCAAAACCGTCAGTGTTATTTCCCAGGGAATGCCGGTGAACAGAGCCGAGGTTGTGACGGCGAACCATTTGAACAGGCCAAGCTGATTGAGCTTATCTGCCATACAAATCATGACGCCCAGCCAGACCAGAATGTCCCAGGCCCCCTTCTCTGACTGCACATCCTGCCAGGTGATAATCCGGGTCATCAACATTAAACAGACGCCGGAAAGCGCGACAGCGGTCGCATCCAGACCAGTCCATTTCGATGTACTCCAGGCCAATAATGAAAGCAGGAAAATGCCAATCGTCACGCGCTCATCTCGGGTTACCGGCCCCATTTTGATAAGTTCTTCCTGTGCCAACGCTTTGGCTTCTGGCGTCTTTTTGATCTCTGGCGGGTAGAGTTTGTAAATGACCAACGGCATAGTGATAAAAGCGATAATGCCCGGCACCAGTGCGCTTAGCGTCCACATCCCCCATGAGATATCGACAAATAAGGTGCTGGCCGCCAGAGATACAATGAGTGCATTTGGCGCGCTGGCCGTCATAAACATCGAGGATGAGAGACAGTTGGAATGGAACACCGTCTGCATCAGATAAGCGCCAATTTTACGCGGCCCTTGATCCGGTTCAGATCCAAAGCTGTTAGAGACACTGCGAACAATCGGGAACAAAATTCCCCCTGCTCGCGCTGTGTTTGATGGCGTTGCGGGCGCGATAATCATATCGCTTAGCGCCAATGTATAACCCAGACGTAACGAGCTGCCGCCAAATCCGCGAATCAGCAAATAGGCGATACGCCGCCCCAACCCCGTTTTGATGAATCCTTTCGCGTACAGGAATGCGGCGACAATAAGCCATACCGTGGTGCTGCTGAAACCTTTTAAGGCTTCGCTGGTTTTCATCATGCCGGTCAGCATAATAAAACTGATGGCTATTAACGCGATAGCGCCTACCGGCAACGGTTGCAGAATAAACGCCACCACAGTGGTGATGAATATGGCCAGAATGTGCCAGGTTAAGGGTGTTAATCCCTCAGGGACGGGTGAAAACCATATAGCGAGTGCGACAATCGCACAAATCAGGACTTTCAAATAGCAACTCATATGCAATCCCTGTAGCTGTTTCCCTCCGCTCGCGGAGGGAATTTATCCTGTTTTCTGTACAGCCAGACAAATCAGAAAATCGGTTTTAGTTCGAATAAATTCTCTGAATTACATAATCTGCGCTTATGTCTGAATAACGGTACGGTATTGTTTCATGGCTATATTCCTTTTTATGCTGTGGCTGAAGACAGTATAAAAACGGGACTCGCCAGTGACTTCGTGCAATCCAACGAACTCTGGACGAAAAAATTACGCATATGCTTAAGGAAATTGACGAGTGGTCACATTCGGCTTTGAGAAAAAACAGTATCGAGAATTATTCTGTGGAGAGGATCGCAAACGAATTAAAATCAGAAAGAACACCAGCCAATTATTCAGATGATGCCCGGAAGTTTTTTATATTGCACGAGCGCGTTTGCCCGAAGTAGGTTGATAAAAGGTGGGGATATAGAAATGGACCCGGCGACAAAACGCCGCCGGGTATTTATTTTATTTCTTCAGTTCAGCCAGGCTTAACCAGGTTTGCACCACGGTGTCCGGGTTCAGAGACAGGCTATCGATCCCCTCTTCCATCAGCCATGCAGCAAAGTCTTCGTGGTCAGACGGTCCCTGACCGCAAATGCCGACATATTTGCCCTGTTTCTTCGCAGCACGGATCGCCATCGACAGCAGTGCTTTCACGGCGTCGTTGCGCTCATCGAACAGTTCAGACACCACGCCGGAGTCGCGGTCCAGACCGAGCGCCAACTGTGTCATGTCGTTTGAGCCGATAGAGAAACCGTCGAAATATTCGAGGAACTGTTCAGCCAGCAAGGCATTGGACGGAATTTCGCACATCATGATGATTTTTAGCCCGTTCTCACCACGTTTCAGCCCCTGACGTGCCAGCTCTTCAACCACTGCTTTCGCCTGGTCTACGGTACGCACGAACGGGATCATGATCTCTACGTTGGTCAGTCCCATGTCGTTGCGCACACGTTTCACCGCTTCACACTCCAGTGCGAAGCAGTCGCGGAAGCTGTCAGAAACGTAGCGGCCCGCGCCACGGAAGCCCAGCATCGGGTTTTCTTCATGCGGCTCGTAACGCTCACCACCCACCAGATTGGCGTATTCATTGGATTTAAAATCAGAAAGACGGACAATCACGCGTTTCGGATAAAACGCGGCGCCCAGCGTCGCGATCCCTTCGGTCAGACGGCCAACGTAAAATTCGCGCGGAGAATCGAAGCCTTTCATCATCTCGCGAATTTCATTTTGTAACTGTGGTTCCTGGTCATCAAACTCAAGCAGTGCGCGGGGGTGAACGCCAATCATGCGGTTGATGATAAATTCCAGACGCGCAAGGCCCACGCCTTCGTTCGGCAGGCAGGCAAAGTCAAACGCACGATCCGGGTTACCAACGTTCATCATCACTTTCAGTGGCAGGTCCGGCATGGTTTCCACGCTGGAGCTTTTCACGCTGAATTCAAGCAACTCAGCATAGACGTAACCAGTATCGCCTTCGGCACAAGAAACGGTGACGTTCTCACCGTCTTTCATCCGTTCGGTCGCATCACCGCAGCCCACTACCGCCGGAATACCCAGTTCACGAGCGATAATTGCCGCGTGACAGGTACGACCGCCACGGTTGGTGACGATGGCAGACGCTTTCTTCATGATCGGTTCCCAGTCCGGGTCGGTCATGTCAGTAACCAGCACGTCGCCAGGTTCGATGCGGTTCATTTCGCTGATGTCATGAATGACTTTCACCGGACCCGCGCCGATACGATGACCGATAGCGCGGCCTTCGGCGATAATCTTGCCCTGTGAATGCAACGTATAACGTTCCATCACCTGACCGCGAGAACGTACAGTTTCTGGACGCGCCTGCACGATAAACAATTTGCCAGTGTGGCCATCTTTCGCCCACTCAATATCCATCGGGCGACCGTAGTGTTTCTCAATTTGTACGGCCTGTTTTGCCAGTTCCTGCACTTCTTCGTTGGTCAGCGAGAAGATGTCACGCTGTTCCTGCGGTACGTCTTCGATTTTAACCTGCTTGCCGTGCTCCTGGGTCGGCGCGTAGACCATGCGGATTTTTTTCGACCCCATGGTGCGGCGCACGATAGCCGGGCGATTCGCTGCCAGTGTCGGTTTATGCACGTAAAACTCATCCGGGTTAACCGCGCCCTGCACGACCATTTCACCCAGGCCCCATGCGGAAGTGATAAACACCACCTGGTCAAAGCCGGATTCGGTATCAATGGAGAACATCACCCCAGAAGATGCGAGGTCGGAGCGCACCATCCGCTGAACACCGGCGGAGAGTGCCACGCCACGGTGATCGTAACCCTGATGCACACGATAAGAGATGGCGCGATCGTTAAACAGAGAAGCAAAGACATGTTTCACTGCCACGAGAACGGCGTCAAAACCCTGAACGTTGAGGAAGGTTTCCTGCTGACCGGCAAAAGAGGCGTCCGGCATATCTTCTGCGGTGGCGGAGGAACGCACCGCAAAAGAGGCATTTTCGTCATCGGCGGAAAGCTGTGCATAGGCTTCGCGGATGGCGTTTTCCAGCTCAGGCTGAAAGGGAGTGTCGATAATCCACTGGCGGATTTGCGCGCCCGCTTTCGCAAGCTGGGTAACATCGTCAATATCCGTTTTATCCAGCAGTTCATAGATGCGCTGGTTTACGCCGCTTTGGTCCAGAAACTGGTTAAACGCGTCGGCGGTTGTGGCGAAACCATTCGGAACGGAAACGCCCATTCCGGAAAGGTTAGTAATCATTTCACCCAGGGAGGCATTTTTGCCCCCAACCCTGTCTACATCATTCATGCCGAGTTGGTTATACCAAAGCACCAGCGGTGACGAGCCATTGTTGGACATCGAACAATCCTTTTGTGATAAATGAACGGTTTGAGAAACACATTTCTGCGTATTTATCTTTGCATATTTAACCGGATGAAAAAAACGGTGAATCGTTCAAGCAAATATATTTTTTTACTTTTTAAGACTGATCCCAGCGTTGCGCAAATCCGCTATCTTCAGTAATTTCCACATAAACCATCGGTATAAACGAAAGCGTAAAAATGAAATACTGTTTTCATAAAATATAAAATTGAAGGTTCATTTTATAAACCAGGCATAACCTTCTACGCTTCTGTACGTTTTTAATTTATGCTTTCATAGAATTATGTCTGCATCACGGGAAGAACAAAATGGATAATGCTGTTGATCGCCACGTTTTTTATATTTCTGATGGTACGGCTATAACTGCGGAGGTATTAGGACACGCAGTGATGTCACAATTTCCCGTTACTATCAGCAGCATTACGCTGCCGTTTGTCGAAAATGAGAGCCGTGCTCGGGCGGTGAAGGATCAGATTGACGCAATTTATCACCAGACAGGTGTGCGCCCGCTGGTTTTTTACTCCATTGTGCTACCGGAAATCCGCGCCATCATTTTGCAAAGCGAAGGTTTTTGCCAGGATATCGTTCAGGCGCTGGTTGCCCCGCTACAACAAGAGATGAAACTGGATCCAACGCCGATTGCTCATCGTACCCATGGCCTTAACCCTAATAATCTCAATAAATATGATGCGCGCATTGCGGCGATTGATTACACCCTCGCCCATGACGACGGCATTTCGTTGCGCAATCTGGACCAGGCTCAGGTGATCCTGCTCGGCGTTTCTCGTTGTGGTAAAACCCCCACCAGCCTGTATCTGGCGATGCAGTTTGGTATCCGCGCGGCAAACTATCCCTTTATTGCCGATGACATGGATAATCTGGTGCTGCCCGCGTCGCTCAAACCGCTTCAGCATAAATTGTTCGGACTGACTATCGACCCTGAGCGTCTGGCGGCGATTCGCGAAGAGCGTCGGGAGAACAGTCGCTATGCCTCGCTTCGCCAGTGCCGTATGGAGGTTGCGGAAGTGGAAGCGTTGTACCGTAAAAATCAGATCCCGTGGATTAACAGTACCAATTATTCGGTAGAAGAGATTGCCACCAAGATCCTCGATATCATGGGCCTAAGCCGTCGAATGTACTAGAGAACTAGTGCATTAGCCTATTTTTTGTTATCATGCTAACCACCCGGCGAGGTGTGACACACCTCGCACTTGAAATCAGCTGCGATTGGTTTATCGTGATGCGCATCACTTCCCGGTAGTCCTGCCGTTGAAGCAACAAATTTCTGAGACTTGTAATGAACAGAACTGACGAACTCCGTACTGCGCGTATCGAGAGCCTGGTAACGCCCGCCGAACTCGCGCTACGGTATCCCGTAACGCCTGGCGTCGCCAACCATGTCATTGATTCCCGCCGCAGAATTGAAAAAATACTGAACGGTGAAGACAAGCGGCTATTGGTCATTATTGGACCCTGCTCGATCCACGATCTGACCGCTGCCATGGAGTATGCCACCCGTCTGCAGGCGTTGCGCAACCAGTACCAGTCGCGACTGGAAATTGTAATGCGCACCTATTTTGAAAAACCGCGTACCGTTGTTGGCTGGAAAGGACTCATCTCCGATCCGGATTTAAACGGCAGCTATCGCGTTAATCACGGCCTTGAAATGGCACGTAAGTTGCTGTTGCAGGTAAATGAACTGGGCGTTCCCACCGCGACCGAGTTCCTCGATATGGTGACCGGTCAGTTTATTGCTGACTTAATTAGCTGGGGCGCAATTGGCGCACGTACCACCGAGAGCCAAATCCACCGTGAAATGGCGTCAGCGCTCTCCTGTCCGGTAGGTTTTAAAAATGGTACCGATGGCAACACGCGGATTGCCGTGGATGCTATCCGCGCAGCCCGTGCCAGCCATATGTTCCTCTCGCCAGACAAAAACGGTCAGATGACCATCTATCAGACCAGCGGCAACCCATACGGCCATATTATTATGCGTGGCGGCAAAAAACCGAACTACCATGCCGATGATATCGCCGCAGCCTGCGATACGCTTCACGAGTTTGATTTACCTGAACATCTGGTGGTTGATTTCAGCCACGGTAACTGCCAGAAGCAGCACCGCCGTCAGTTAGAAGTCTGTGAAGATGTTTGCCAGCAAATCCGCAATGGCTCCACGGCAATTGCCGGAATTATGGCAGAAAGTTTCCTGCACGAAGGTACACAAAAAATCGTCAGCGGTCAGCCGCTCACCTACGGTCAGTCGATTACCGATCCTTGTTTAGGTTGGGAAGATACTGAACGCCTGGTCGAAAAACTCGCCTCTGCGGTAGATTCCCGCTTCTGAATGCGTGCCCATTCCTGACGGAATGGGCATTTCTGCGCAACTTGTTGTCTTCTCAACAAATTACTGCTTGCTCTGGTTTGCCATAATATTGATAATAAGAATCATTGTTATATCAATTATTATTAATTTTTATGCGTTATACGGATAGCAGAAAACTCACGCCTGAAACGGATGCCAATCACAAGACCGCTTCCCCGCAGCCCATTCGGCGAATTACCAGCCAGACACTGTTAGGTCCTAATGGCAAACTGATTATCGATCATGACGGGCAAGAATATCTGCTCCGTAAAACTCAGGCTGGCAAGCTGCTGTTGACCAAGTAGCCTTTAACTCGAGCAGCTGACTTCAAGCCGTTTACCCCAGTCAGGTGGACGACTGACATAGTCATCATCCCTGTCGCTGAAAGGATTTCGCAACGCTTCATGCAGACGTTGTAATTCTGTCATATCGCCCTTTTCTGCCGCCTCAATAGCGCGTTGTGCCAGCCAGTTTCGCAATACCAGCGCAGGATTGACGCTCTGCATCAGTTGCTGACGTTCACTATCGGCAACTCCGTCTTGTTGCAAGCGCGCCCGATAACGCGTAAACCAGTCATCAAACGCCGCGCGGTCAATAAACTCATCGCGCAGCGGTGAAGCCGCACTGTGCTGCTCGGTCAGGCTTAACATGCGGAATGTGCGAGTATAATCACTGCGCTCTTGCGCCATCAGACTGAACAATTCATTCAGTAGCGCATTATCCTCTTTTTGCTCCGTCATAAAGCCCAGCTTCTGCCGCATACGTTTTCCATAATGCGTCAACAAAACCTGTTGATAGCTTTCCAGTGCCTCGTTTAACGCGTCGACAGTGATAAACGGCGACAATGTCTGCGCCAGACGCTGTAAATTCCACAACGCAACGGCAGGTTGATTATCAAAGCTGTAACGTCCCTGATGATCAGAGTGATTACAAATAAAGCCCGGTTCATAATCATCGAGGAAAGCAAATGGACCATAATCCAGCGTCAGCCCGAGAATTGACATGTTATCCGTGTTCATCACCCCGTGAGCAAAACCGACTGTCTGCCAGCTGGCGATTAACGAAGCCGTACGTGCGACAATATCGGTAAACCAGAGGCGGTATTTATCCTCTTCATCCTGAAGATGCGGCCAGTAATAGCGAATGGCGAAGTCAGCCAGCTGGCGAACTTTTTCCGGTTCCCGACGATAGTAAAAGTGTTCAAAGTGGCCAAATCGCAAATGACTCTGCGCTACGCGCATCAACATCGCTCCTGATTCGACCGTCTCCCGGTAAACCGGCGTATCGCTGGTAACAATGCTTAAGGCGCGTGTCGTCGGAATGCCAAGGTGATGCATTGCCTCACTGGCAAGACTTTCGCGAATTGTTGAACGTAAGACCGCACGTCCGTCGCCCATCCGCGAATAAGGCGTCAGCCCCGCACCTTTCAGATGCCAGTCCATGGTGGTGCCGTCGGCAAACTGTTGCTCGCCGAGTAAAATACCGCGCCCGTCGCCAAGCTGCCCCGCCCAGACACCAAACTGGTGGCCACTGTAGACCTGGGCCAGTGGCGACATGCCAGGCAGTAAAGTTTCGCCGCCCCAGACACCCGCGCCACTTTCAAACAGCGACGATGGAACACCCAGCGTATTAGCCAGTTCGGCGTTATACCAAATCAACCGGGCATTATTTAAAGGCGTAGGGGAAAGCGATGTATATGTTGCCGGCAATTCATCACGCCAGCGGGTAATAAAAGACAGGGTCATAGATCCTCCTGTTTGATAGTGTAGACGGTTACTCTCGTCTTAAACACCAGCAAACAAGAGGGTTATCGCTGGACCAGCGTTGTTATCTGGCTTACGGGAACTGCGGGCCACAAGCATCCCTGAAAAGCATGGAAACCAAACGGCACCATCTGCGCCAACATCTCCGGTGTATTAATACCAGCAGCAATAATACAATTGCAACAAGGTGAAATTTGCGCATGGAGCGCACGAATAAAAGGCGCGAAAGATTTATGGACTATTTGTTGCTGAATAAAACCTTTATCCAGCATGACGCGAGTGAAAAGCCCATCAAAAACAGCCTTCATTGTACTGTTGCCCGCCCCCAAATTTCCCAAAACCAATGGAAAAATTTGCGATAAGTGCAAAAGTTCATAATTATCTTTTCCCTCATTAAGATGAGGATAATTTTCATTAATCATCAATTCAGCAAAGGGAATTTTTAATAGTTTGCTTGCGTAATTATCCCTATCTAATAATAACTTTGCTACTTGTGGCGTTAAATTAATCCAGGCAAAGAGTTTATGTTGAATAAAAAAATGTTGGCATGATTTTAGTAATTCCAACTTTTCGGCAAATAATTGCCAATGCTGCTCCTCTGAAAGTTGTGCAATAACCCGTGTCGTCGGGATGCGCACCGTACCGTCGTCACTGGAGAAATGGGTTATTAACTCAACCCCAACAAGATTTTGTTGGCTGTCTCTTATCGGTAGAAAATAGTAATCAGAATGATAAAGATTCTCCAGTAAGACCTTCATGGTAACAGCCCCTCTCTTCGGATTTTTTTCAACATCCAGATAAAAAGTTTGAGGCCATAAGGCATAACAAATACAGAGGGAATAACTTTCATTTGTTCCATGTTAACCACTTTTTCAGGGGTCCTTTTTTTAGATTATCCTGAGTATAAACGAATATTCCATTTGCGGTATTTTTGTCTGCAAAATACTACTGTATTCAGGAGTTAACAGACGGTGCGGTATCAGCACCGTCCATTTATTGAGATACTAGATTCGTCTCGCCTGCCAGAAATTTTTCTGCCAGTAGACATTATCGAGGGAAGAACGCATCACCCCCTTGCTGGTAGAGGCGTGAATGAATTGATTGTTGGTATCGTAAATACCCACGTGTAAACCATTTTGCCCGGAACCTGTTTTGAAAAAGACCAGATCGCCTGGCAGCAATTCTTCTTTATCAATTTGGGTACCGATAGCGGCCTGTTGTTTTGTTTCGCGTGGCAACTGTAAGTCGAAACGGTCACGCATCGTCACAACCACGAAACCCGAACAGTCCACTCCACGTCGAGTCATGCCGCCATAACGATACGGCGTACCATGCCAGCTCTGTAGTTGATCGTTCAAACCGGCAATGACAGTAATGGAGTCAGAAAGCCTGGCGTTTGGCGGCGGCGCTTTATGATGGCTACACCCGGCCAGAAACAGTGCTGTAATTAAAATTAGGCAGAAACGCATTCCGTACGAATCCTCTGTTTTTTATTCTTGCATTAATTTAGCGTCGAAATTACCCGTTTTTCAAGATGCTAATGAAATCAGGTGGTCGAAATCAGCATTCGGTGACCTTCAATGTCCAGACGACGGAAGCTCATGCCATAAGCCTGGGCCAGATTCGGCGGCGTTAGTACTTCATCTCTCCGCCCACTGGCAAGCAGTTTTCCTTGTTTAAGTAACCACGCCCGATGCGCGTGACGCAATGTGTGGTTAAGATCGTGACTGCTCATCACAATCGCCACGCCTTGCTGACAGAGCGCGCTCAAAATTTTATCTAACGCGCTTTGCTGGGCAACATCAAGGCTGTTCATGGGTTCATCAAGGAGAAGTAATTGACCTGCCGGATTCGCTTGCGGCGTGATTTGTAGCACCACAGCAGCAAGACGGACACGTTGCCATTCACCACCGGATAGTTGATTGGTGCTTCGACCGAGTTTGTCATCAAGGGCCAACGCCCCTGCGACATCATTTAGCAGATCGGTTCGCGTTTTATCGTGCTGGTGCATGGTCAGGTAATGCCAGACTGGCATAGCAAACGGCGGCGTCTGTTGTTGTGCAAGATAGGCGCGATGCAGGGCGAGTTTTGTTGCGGGCCAGGTATCCAGTGGTTTACCTGCAAACTGAATGCTTCCCTGACCACTGGTCATCCCCGCCATTCGCGCCAGCAAGGTGCTCTTGCCCGCGCCGTTCGGACCCACCAGATGCAGGATCTCCCCTGCCCGGACCTCGCCAGAAAGCGGCCCCAGGCGGGTTGATTCCGCTACATCCTGTAACTGCATCACAATAGACATTATTTTGCCAACGCCAGTTTAATGCTTTCCATTACAATAGGATCTTCCGGCGTCATATCCGGGGAAAAACGCTGGATGACCTTTCCGTCTCTACCCACCAGAAACTTTTCAAAATTCCACAAAATATCATCAGGGTACAGTGGCGCACGACCTTTACTGGCCATTCGCGCGTAGAAACCGCTCTCTTCCGGTGCCACCGCCGTGGGCGCTGCGGCAATCAATTTTTGATATAGCGGATGACGCCCTTCGCCATTGACCTCAATTTTACTGAACATTGGGAACGTCACGCCCCAGGTGGTGGTGCAATAAGTTTTAATTTCTTCATCACTACCAGGTTCTTGTTCAAGGAACTGGTTGCACGGAAATCCCAGCACGACGAAACCACGATCGGCCCAGGCTTTCTGGATGTTCTCCAACTGTTCATATTGCGGCGTTAAGCCACACTTTGAAGCGACATTGACAATCAGCAGCACATTACCGGCATATTTCTCCAGCGTGGTCACTTCCCCGTCAATCGTCTTCACTACGGTGGTCAGAATGGGATCTTGCATCGTGTCTCCTGGAAAAGGTCAGTAAAAAATCTTAGCTTTTAATCATAGACCGTCTTTATGCGGCTAACGTCCTGCTTTTAACAATAACCAGATAAACACCGGCGCACCCAGGGTGGCGGTGACCACACCAATCGGTAACTCTGCGGAAGCCAGCGCCAGTCGAGCAACAATATCGGCAAGCAGCAACGCAGTAGCACCTGCCAGCGCGCAGCCGGGAAGTAATACCCGGTGATCGGTTAATCCGCACAGCCGCAGAATATGCGGGATAACCAGGCCAATAAACCCAATAGCGCCAGCCAACGCCACACTGACACCGACCATCCAACCGGTAGCCGCGACCAGCACATTGCGCCAGAGCCACAGTGGTAACCCCAGTTGTCGCGCCGAGATTTCACCCAGCGCTAACATATTCATTGGTCGGGACTGACAGCAAATCCACAGCAACACCGGAATCAAGGCCACCATCAGCCAACTTTGCCGCCAGTCCACACCGCCAAAGCCGCCCATCATCCAGTACATCAGTTGGCGTAAATCAACAGACGTGGAAAAGTAGATGGCCCACGTCATTAACGCGCTACAGATGATACCCAGCGCAACACCAGCCAGCAGCAATCGGCTGGTTGAAAGATGACGGCGGGCAAAACGCAAGAGAATTAAGGTGATAATAAGCGCGCCAGCAATCGCACACAGCCCCAGCGCCCAGTTCGGTAACTGCCCTTGCCCAAGCAATACAGCGGCGATAAGCCCCACTCCAGCGCCGTTAGAGACGCCAAGCAGCCCCGGCTCCGCAAGAGGGTTTTCAAACAGCGCCTGCATGACCGCGCCTGATAACGCCAGCGCCGCGCCAACCAGCAATACAGCCAGGGTACGTGGCAGGCGAATTTGCCAGACGAACAGTTCGCCACGAGGAGTGAACCAGCCGGCAGGTGAAATCCATTGTTCACCAGCGCAAAGGCTTAAGAGAAGCGCCAGCAGCATCAAAACTGACAGGCATAATAACCAGCGAATATTTTGTCGCTGTTGTTGGCGGGCAAGTGTCAGCATGGTATCCGTTCTGCTGAAGTGTCATTCCGTTGATTTTACGGTGACTCTTCGACAGTGAAAAGAAAAAAGGCCGCAGAGCGGCCTTTTTAGTTAGATCAGATTACTCGTCTTTGGGTGTGGCGTTTTCGACCCGGCTTTTTAACTTCTGCCCGGGTCTGAAGGTCACCACGCGCCGTGCTGTAATGGGAATATCCTCGCCCGTTTTCGGGTTACGTCCCGGGCGTTGATTCTTATCACGCAGATCGAAGTTACCAAAACCAGAGAGTTTCACCTGCTCGCCGTTTTCCAGAGCGCGACGGATCTCTTCGAAAAACAGTTCAACCAGTTCTTTGGCATCCCGCTTGCTAAGCCCAAGCTTATCAAACAGATATTCTGACATTTCAGCTTTTGTAAGCGCCATAGGTTCAATCCCTCAATGATGCCTGGAATCGCTCTTTTAATGCCTCTACACATTTGGCGACGGTAGCGGCAATCTCCTCTTCTTCGAGTGTACGGCTGGTATCTTGCAGGATCAGGCTTATGGCGAGGCTCTTATACCCCTCCGCAACACCCTTACCGCGGTACACGTCAAACAAGTTTACGCCAACTACCTGATTTACGCCAACTTTCTTACATTCGGATAAAATATCCGCTGCGGGAACGTTTTCTGCAACCACAACCGCGATGTCACGACGGTTCGCCGGGAAGCGCGAAATCTCGCGCGCTTGAGGCACCACGCGGTCTGCGAGCTTGTTCCACTCCAGTTCAAACACCAGAGTGCGACCGTTAAGATCCAGTTTACGTTCCAGTTCAGGATGAACAACCCCAACAAAACCAATACGTTCACCTTTCAGATAAATCGCTGCGGATTGTCCCGGATGCAGTGCCGGATTCGCTTCTGCACGGAACTCAACATCAGCCAGTTTACCGGTCAGGTCGAGAACGGATTCAAGATCGCCTTTCAAATCATAGAAATCAACAGTCTCTTTTGCCAGGTTCCAGTGCTCTTCGTAACGGTTACCGCAAATCACACCGGCTAACATCAGATCCTGACGAATGCCCAATGGCGCCTGCGTATCTGGCACGAAGCGCAGACCGCTTTCAAAAATGCGCACACGGTTTTGCTGACGGTTCTGGTTGTACACTACAGTTGCCAGCAGACCGGTCCACAGAGAAAGACGCATTGCCGACATTTCAACGGAAATCGGGCTTGGCAGCAGTAAGGCTTCAACGCCCGGGTGGATCATCTGCTGCACTTTCGGATCAACGAAGCTATAGGTGATCACTTCCTGATAGCCTTTGTCGTTGAGCAGCGTTTTCACGCGCTTGAGAGACAGGTCAGCTTCACGGTGAGTGCCCATAATCAGGCTTGCCTGTACCGGCTCATCCGGGATGTTGTTGTAGCCGTAAATACGCGCGACTTCTTCGACCAGATCTTCTTCAATCTCCATGTCGAAACGCCAGCTCGGTGCAACAGCCTGCCACTCGTCCTTGCCTTCGGTAACTTCACAGCCGAGACGACGCAGAATGTCAGTGACCTGCTCATCGGCAATATGATGGCCGATCAGACGATCCAGTTTGCTACGACGCAGAGTGATGGTCGCACGCTTCGGCAGCGTTGCTTCGTTAGTGATATCGATAACCGGGCCAGCTTCACCGCCGCAGATATCGATCAGCAGACGGGTCGCACGTTCCATTGCTTTGTGCTGCAGTGCCGGATCAACACCACGCTCATAACGGTGAGAAGCATCAGTATGCAGGCCATGACGACGAGCACGACCGGTGATAGACAGCGGGCTGAAGAACGCGCATTCCAGCAGGACGTTTTGCGTTTCGTCATTCACTCCAGAGTGTTCGCCACCGAAGATACCGCCCATCGCCAGCGCCTTGTTGTGGTCGGCGATGACCAGGGTGTCAGCGTTCAGCTTCGCTTCGGTACCGTCGAGCAGTACCAGCGTTTCGCCCTCTTTCGCCATCCGCACCACAATGCCGCCTTCAATGCGATCTTTGTCGAAAGCGTGCATCGGCTGACCCAGTTCGAGCAGCACGTAGTTGGTGACGTCAACCACTGCATCGATAGAACGAATCCCGCAACGACGCAATTTTTCTTTCATCCACAGCGGAGTTGGCGCTTTAACGTTAATGCCTTTTACTACGCGGCCAAGATAACGCGGGCAGGCTTCCGGCGCTTCTACCGCAATCGGCAGCGTGTCATCGATGGTTGCACCGACCGGGACAATTTCCGGTTCAACCAGCGGAAGCTGGTTCAGCACGGCAACATCACGCGCTACGCCGATAATGCCTAAGCAGTCTGCACGGTTTGGCGTCACACTGATTTCGATGGTGTTGTCATCAAGTTTCAGGTATTCACGGATGTCGGTGCCAATTGGCGCATCCGCAGGCAGTTCGATAATACCGTTATGATCGTCAGAAATACCCAGCTCAGAGAAGGAGCACAGCATCCCTTCAGACGGTTCACCGCGCAGTTTCGCGGCTTTAATTTTGAAATCGCCCGGCAGTACAGCACCAATAGTTGCTACCGCCACACGCAGGCCCTGACGACAGTTTGGCGCGCCGCAGACGATGTCCAGCAGGCGATCGCCACCGACATTGACTTTGGTCACTCGCAGTTTGTCAGCATTCGGATGCTGCGCACATTCAACCACTTCACCAACAACCACGCCGTGGAAGCTACCGGCAACCGGTTCTACACCGTCAACTTCCAGGCCCGCCATCGTGATTTGATTCGCCAGCGCATCACTATCGATCGCCGGGTTCACCCATTCGCGTAACCACAGTTCACTGAATTTCATAATCTATTCCTGCCTTATTTAAACTGTTTGAGGAAACGCAGATCGTTTTCGAAGAATGAACGCAGGTCGGTGACGCCGTAACGCAACATAGTCAGACGCTCCATCCCCATACCGAAGGCGAAACCGGAGTAAACTTCCGGATCGATGCCAACATTACGCAGCACGTTCGGATGCACCATCCCGCAGCCCAGTACTTCCAGCCATTTACCGTTTTTACCCATGACGTCCACTTCTGCAGAAGGTTCGGTGAACGGGAAGTAGGAAGGACGGAAGCGAATCTGCAAATCTTCTTCAAAGAAGTTACGCAGGAAGTCGTGCAGCGTGCCTTTCAGGTTGGTAAAGCTGATGTTGGTATCAACAATCAGACCTTCCATCTGATGGAACATCGGCGTGTGAGTCTGGTCGTAGTCGTTACGGTAAACGCGGCCAGGCGCGATAATACGAATCGGCGGCTGCTGGGCTTTCATGGTGCGGATCTGTACGCCAGAGGTCTGGGTACGCAGCAGGCGGGTAGCGTCAAACCAGAAAGTGTCGTGGTCAGCGCGCGCCGGGTGGTGACCAGGAATGTTCAGAGCATCGAAGTTATGATAATCGTCTTCGATTTCCGGCCCGGTTGCCACGGTAAAGCCAAGCTCACCGAAGAAACTTTCGATACGGTCGATAGTGCGGGTAACCGGGTGCAGGCCACCGTTTTCGATACGACGACCAGGGAGGGAAACATCGATAGTTTCCGCAGCCAGACGCGCATTCAGCGCTGCGCTTTCCAGTTCAGCTTTACGCGCATTCAGCGCCTGCTGAACTTGCTCTTTCGCTTCGTTGATAACCGCACCAGCTGCCGGACGCTCTTCTGGCGGCAGCTCACGCAGGGTCGTCATCTGAAGGGTTAAGTGCCCTTTTTTACCCAAATATTCGACGCGCACATTGTCTAACGCGGCAACATCTGACGCCTGGCTAATGGCCGCCTTCGCACTGGCAACCAGTTCTGCGAGATGTGACATGGTTTTCCTCATTGTGTCAGTGGTGACACTGGTTCGTTGGACTTAGAGCCTATCCCATCAGGCTATTTTACTTGCCATTTTGGTCCCGGGCAGTGCTCGAAATCCTCACGTACTTAAGTACGCTCCGGTTTCTCCGCGCTGGCCGTGTCCAGACTGGCTGCGACAATTACGCCTGATGAGACAGGCTTTTTATTTTTCAAAACGCGCATACAAAAAAAGCCTCCACTGGGAGGCTTTCAGGCGCTGTTTTCCGTTTCTCTTCTCACGCGCTAGCCTCCTGGAGTCAGGTGCTAAAGTAAAAAAAGAAGCGGAAAATAGCAGCATTCATTGCTTGCGTTACCTTTTGGTACTTTTCAAAAGACCTTTATTGAAAAGGCTACGGCGATAAAAGTCAATGTTTTGATGGTGTTGAAACGAAAAGAGGGAGACTAGCTCCCTCTTTCAACTGGCTTATGCCAGAGCTGCTTTCGCTTTTTCAACCAGAGCGGTGAACGCTACTTTGTCGAATACTGCGATATCAGCCAGGATCTTACGGTCGATTTCAACAGAGGCTTTTTTCAGGCCATTGATGAATTTGCTGTAAGAAATACCGTTCTGACGTGCTGCTGCGTTGATACGCGCAATCCACAGTTGACGGAACTGACGCTTACGTTGACGACGGTCACGGTAAGCATACTGACCAGCTTTGATAACAGCCTGGAAGGCAACGCGGTATACGCGAGAACGCGCACCGTAGTAGCCTTTAGCTTGTTTCAAAATTTTCTTGTGACGTGCGCGTGCAATAACACCACGTTTTACGCGAGCCATATGTGCTCTCCTGTATCTATATTCTAATTAAAAAGTTAAAAAACGTTAACGGCTTATGCGTACGGCAGGCACGCGATTACCAGGCCCAGATCGCCTTTGGAAACCATGGCTTTCGGACGCAGGTGACGTTTACGTTTGGTCGCTTTTTTGGTCAGAATGTGACGCAGGTTAGCGTGCTTGTGCTTAAAACCACCTTTACCGGTTTTTTTGAAGCGCTTAGCAGCACCGCGTACGGTCTTAATTTTTGGCATTTTAATAACTTCCACTTCGCATTGTTGATAAACAGAAACAAAGGCGAATCACCCTGTGAGCCGAGGCCCACAGGAATGATTACTTGATGGCCTTACTGTTTCTTCTTAGGAGCGAGCACCATGATCATCTGGCGGCCTTCGATCTTCGTTGGGAAGGATTCGACCACTGCCAGTTCTTGCAAATCGTCTTTCACGCGATTAAGCACTTCCATACCGATTTGCTGGTGCGCCATCTCACGACCGCGGAAACGCAGCGTGATTTTGGCTTTATCACCCTCTTCGAGAAAGCGAATCAGGCTGCGGAGTTTTACCTGATAGTCGCCTTCATCTGTACCAGGACGGAATTTAATTTCCTTAACCTGGATAACTTTTTGCTTTTTCTTCTGTTCCTTAGAAGACTTGCTCTTTTCATAGAGGAATTTGCCGTAATCCATTATACGACAAACCGGCGGCTCGGCGTTAGGGCTGATCTCGACTAAGTCTACTCCGGCTTCTTCAGCTTTCTCCAGAGCTTCTCTCAGACTCACAATACCAAGCTGCTCGCCTTCCAAACCTGTTAAGCGAACTTCCTGGGCGCGAATTTCGCCATTGATACGGTTAGGACGCGCCGTTTGAACTCGTTTTCCGCCTTTAATACCTTATTCCTCCAATTGTTTAAGACTGCGGCTGCGAATCTCTTGTTGCAGCTTCTCGATCACTTCATTTACGTCCATGCTTCCCAGGTCTTTACCACGGCGGGTGCGAACGGCAACTTTGCCAGATTCCACCTCTTTATCACCACAGACCAGCATATATGGGACGCGACGCAAAGTGTGCTCGCGGATTTTAAAGCCAATCTTCTCATTTCTCAAGTCTGCTTTAACACGAATGCCCGCATTTGATAGTTTTTGCGTCAATTCGTTAACGTATTCAGACTGTGAATCCGTAATGTTCATGATAACAACCTGAACCGGCGCAAGCCAGGTCGGGAAGAAACCAGCGAACTCTTCGGTCAGGATACCGATGAAACGTTCCATCGACCCAAGAATTGCACGGTGAATCATTACCGGAACCTTACGCTCGTTGTCTTCGCCTACATAGGAAGCGCTCAGACGAGACGGTAAGGAGAAGTCCAGCTGTACTGTACCGCACTGCCATGCACGATCGAGGCAGTCATACAGGGTAAATTCAATTTTCGGACCGTAGAACGCGCCTTCACCCAGT
The DNA here is from genome assembly GCF_005781065.1 of Escherichia sp. E1130. Lineage (NCBI taxonomy): Bacteria > Pseudomonadati > Pseudomonadota > Gammaproteobacteria > Enterobacterales > Enterobacteriaceae > Escherichia > Escherichia sp. E1130. The sequence goes on along the minus strand of NZ_VATL01000017.1, from coordinate 2,292 downwards.
TGATACTCAAACGGGATGTTGTTTTCTTCCAGCGCAACTGCCAGGTCCGCCTCAGCACGATCCCACATTTCGTCACTGCCAATACGTTTTTCAGGACGAGTGGAAAGCTTGACCACGATCTTCTCGAAGCCAAAAGTGCTGTACATATCATAGACTAAACGGATACATCCGTTAACTTCATCGCGAATTTGTTCTTCAGTACAGAAGATATGCGCGTCATCCTGGGTAAAACCACGCACGCGCATCAGGCCGTGCAGGGATCCTGACGGCTCGTTACGGTGGCAGCTACCGAACTCGGCCATACGCAGCGGCAGATCGCGATACGACTTCAGCCCCTGGTTAAAGATTTGTACGTGACCCGGACAGTTCATCGGCTTAATGCAGTATTCACGGTTCTCAGAAGAGGTGGTGAACATTGCATCTTTATAGTTTTCCCAGTGACCGGTTTTTTCCCACAGGACGCGGTCCATCATAAACGGGCCTTTAACTTCCTGATACTGGTACTCTTTCAGTTTAGAGCGAACGAACACTTCCAGTTCACGGAAGATGGTCCAGCCGTCATTATGCCAGAACACCATACCCGGCGCTTCTTCCTGCATATGGTACAGGTCGAGCTGTTTACCGATTTTACGGTGGTCGCGTTTAGCGGCTTCTTCCAGACGCTGCAGATACGCGTTGAGGGCTTTTTTATCTGCCCACGCAGTACCATAAATACGTTGCAACATTTTGTTGTTGCTGTCGCCGCGCCAGTAGGCCCCTGCCGTTTTCATCAGTTTGAAATGGTGGCAGAAACGCATATTCGGTACGTGCGGACCGCGGCACATATCGACATATTCTTCGTGGAAATAGAGGCCAGGCTGGTCATCATGGGCGATGTTTTCGTCCAGGATGGAGACTTTATAGCTCTCGCCGCGTTTAACGAACGTTTCACGCGCTTCGTGCCAGCTGACTTTCTTCTTAATGACGTCGTAGTTTTTCTCAGCAAGCTCATGCATCCGCTTCTCGAGTGCTTCGACATCTTCCTGGGTTAACGTGCGGTCAAGATCAACGTCGTAATAGAAACCGTTGTCAATAACCGGGCCGATTGCCATTTTGGTATGCGGCCAAAGTTGTTTAATTGCGTGCCCTAACAGGTGCGCACAGGAGTGACGAATGATCTCCAGACCTTCTTCGTCTTTAGCGGTAATGATCGCCAGTTTAGCGTCGTTTTCAATCAAATCGCACGCATCTACCAGTTCGCCATTAACGCGCCCTGCGATACAGGCTTTCGCCAGACCTGGACCAATGTCCAGCGCAACATCCATGGGGCTTACAGCGTGGTCGTAATGGCGTTGGCTGCCATCAGGAAGAGTAATAACAGGCATGTTATATCCTTATTTGCAGTGGTGACCCACACGAAAGATCACATACAAAGAGAAAATTTGTTTGTTTTCAATTCATTGCGCATCCATCTAGCCAACAGTCGCTAAATTGGTACACAATTTGGTACACAAATGAAAAATCGACACAGCAAGTTTTTCACCCAGTAAAATCATGGTAACACTAAAAAAGTAGTGATTGCACTATCTCTGTTTGACATTGACTAACATTGTCATCGCTTCAATGAAGTACATCGTCTAACCAGGCTGTTTTAGTTGATAATTGTGACTTTATATCGCTGATTGTTGGTACAAACGGAAAAGGAATGAGACAAAAAATAACACTATTTATTCATCGAATTAATGGTAACCACAAATTAATACAGATGCACACCATCCGAACCTAAAGAAAGATAAGCGGAAGGTTTCCTGATAGTGCCGCCAGCACCTGACAATGATCTAGTTAATTCTCACGACTAGCGACTACTAGCACTGTCGGCATATAAAGCTCACCAGGGTATGAGGTCAGATGATGGAGAAAAGAGGCTGAGGTGATAGTTGCCGATGATACAATATCGGCAACGTGCTTTTTCACCCACAATTAACTAACCGCCAGACCAGCAGACATGCCACCACCGGCACAGCAAAATCCATCAGGCTTGCCACATCCCAAGCGCGCGGATCAAAACCGCCCCACCACGGCATATTCATACGCTTGCCATGCCCGAACATTTCAATCCAGCGATATTCTGCCTGGGTGTGTTCACGCGCAATGAAGAACGTACAACCGGCTATAGCACCGTAAGCCCAGTTTCCGGTAAAAAGACCAATCAGTAACTGCGCAGCCACAGCACAAAGCGCATGAAGGAAAGGTGTTATATCCATTACTCCTCCTTTATCCGATATCGCTTCGGGAAGTTGATAACAACTTTAA